>JAXJVZ010000322.1:0-2040 GCA_036308285.1 Agathobacter sp.
ATAGGGACACTTTTGTCGGCGAGGTAGCATATCATTTCGACGGAGAAAGACAGATTTACATTGCTGATGTGATTATTTACGCTCCGTATCGTGGAAAGGGATATGGTCGTAAGGGATTGCTGCTTTTATGTGAAACAGCAAAAGCAAATGGCATAAAGGAACTCTATGACGATATTGCCATTGACAATTCTTCTGTTTCATTATTCCTGAAATGTGGGTTTGCGGAAGTGCTGCGAACCAGCGAATTTGTTTTAGTAAAAAAGGAAATATGAGATAAACAAATTCCAATAGGTCGAACAGTTAGGAAAATAAGAATTTGTAGGTGCGTGCAATGAACCTAATAGAATTAACTCACAAGAACGATATTTTACAAACATATGAGATTTACAAACACTGTATGTTTATGCCTACCGAAGAAAAGTTTAATAAGAAAGTAGAACAATTTCTGAATAATAACTCTGTAAAAATCTTTGCTTGTTTTAGTCACGGAAAGATTGTGGGTGTTATGGCTGTTTCTTTTATTGAACAGAAGAAAGTTGAGATATTAGGAATTGCGGTTGATTTATCTGCTCGTGGCAAAGGCATTGGTTCTTATATGATAAAACAAGTGATAAATAATTATGATTTATTGTCTGTATATGCTGAAACGGATAATGATGCCGTCGGTTTTTATCAGAAGAACAATTTTAGTATTACAGAATTCTCTGAAATTTATGACGGTGAAACGGTTATCCGCTACAAATGTGAATTAACCCAATTCCAATAGGTCGAACAGTTAGGAAAATAAGAATTTGTAGGTGTGAATGATGAAAACTTTATATATGATTGGTGGCACTATGGGAGTTGGAAAAACAACTGTGTGCCAACAGCTCAAACAGGATTTACCGAATAGTGTATTTCTTGACGGAGATTGGTGTTGGGATGCAAATCCGTTCCAAGTAACCGATGAAACAAAAGCAATGGTGACGAATAATATTTGTTACTTACTCAATAATTTTCTGAAATGTTCTGCATACGAGAATATTATTTTTTGTTGGGTGATGCACGAGCAGAGAATTATCGATTCCATACTTAAGAAGCTGGATACACAGAACTGTGAGGTGAAATGCGTCTCACTTGTAGCGGATGAAAAGACTCTGTGCGAAAGATTATCAATGGATGTAGAAAGAGGTGTTCGCTCTGAAGATGTAATTGAGAGAAGCATAGCAAGAATACCGATGTATCAAACATTGGATACCATTATAATTGATACAAACGCAAAGGATGTGGCTGTGATTGCCAATGAGATTAAGCAGTTGTAATACTGACAAATTCCAATTTATAAAGCTCTTGGAGCGAGGAATGACAATTGAATGCAGTTCAATTGTATGTGTTTTGGTTAAGCAAGTAAGAATTTAGGGAGAAGCAATCATATGGGAATAGGTATTCAGATATGTGGATTAAATGGGTGCGGAAAAAGCACTCTTGGCAGAGCTTTAGCTGAAAAAATTGGTTTTCATTTTATTGATAATTAAAACCTGTATTTTGATAGGAGTCAAGTTAATGAGCCATATACAAGTCCAAGGTCAGAAGAAGAAGTCGAAAGACTACTTATGAGCGAAGTAGTGGAACACCCTAATTTCATTTTTGCTGCCGTAAGAGGGAATTATGGAAAAGAAATCATTCCTATGTACAACTATGTTGTCGTGATAGAAGTTCCCAAAGAAATCCGATCTCAGAGAGTGAGAAATCGTTCCTTTCAGAAATTTGGAAAAAGAATGCAAATGGGCGGAGATTTACATGAACAAGAAGAGGCTTTTTTTCGGATGGCTGAATCCCGACATGATGATTATGTTGAAAATTGGCTGAAATTGGTGAAATGTCCTATCATTAGGGTTGATGGAACAAAAACGATTGAGGAGAATGTGCAACTCATCATCCAAACAATAAACATATAAATCGAAATTTATGGAGAGAAATAACATGAATAAAAAATATGTATTTCTTACATCCGATGGATTAACGGATGATATGAAAAAGCAATTTTTCAATATTATAGGG
>JAXJVZ010000323.1:0-3476 GCA_036308285.1 Agathobacter sp.
ACCGATTTAGTATCAGCGCTAGACTCCTTTGATACATACATTATGATTAGTTCAAGTGCTGTTTATCCTGATACAGGAATACAGCCATTTAAAGAGGATGCTGAGCTGGCGGAGAACAAATTCTGGGGATTTTACGGAACTGACAAAATAGCTGCCGAAAAGAAATTATTGGAGCTGGTTCCTGATGCATATGTTTTACGACCACCATATTTATATGGACCGCTGAACAATGTATACAGAGAAGCATTTGTTTTTGAATGCGCAATGAAAGACAGACCGTTTTATCTGCCAAAGGATGGCGGCATGAAAATGCAATTTTTTCACGTAGAAGATTTATGCAGATTTATAGAATGCATTTGGGAAAAAGAGCCAGAAAATCATATTTTTAATGTTGGAAATCGCGAAGCTGTCAGCATAAAAGAATGGGTAGATTTATGCTATGAAGTTGTTGGGAAAAAGCCATCTTATATAAATGTTTATGATGAGATTGAACAGCGCAATTATTTTAGCTTCCATGATTATGAATATTATCTGGATGTTAATAAGCAATATGAGGTAATGCCTGCAACAATTGATTTAAAGGATGGCTTGCGTGATGCTTTTGAATGGTACAAGGATAATGCAAATCAGGTTAATATCAAACCATATATTGAATATATAGAAGGGAATTTAACTACTCTATGAATAAGAAAAAAATAGCATTTATATGTGTGCATAATTCCTGCCGAAGCCAGATTGCTGAAGCACTTGGAAAGCATTTGGCGTCTGATTCATTTGACAGTTTTTCAGCAGGAACAGAAACAAAACCTCAAATAAATCAGGATGCAGTTCGAATCATGAAAGATTTGTACGGAATAGACATGGAAGCGACACAGTATTCAAAGCTGATTAGTGATATTCCGAATCCGGACATCGCCATTTCGATGGGCTGTAATGTTGGATGTCCATTTATCGGAAGAGCATTCGATGACAATTGGGGACTAGAAGATCCAACTGGTAAAAGTGATGAGGAATTCATAAAGATAATAAAGCAGATAGAGAAGAAGATTCTTGAGTTGAAGGAAAGAACTGATGGAGAATAGTAAAAGAGAACAGAAGATTCTTGAACTAATAAAGAATGAAATTACCGGAGAATACTTTTATGGAACATAAAATTAGAGAATTAAAACAAGCAGAGGCAGACATATTAGGCACCTTTTTATATGAGGCGATTTATGTTCCAGAAGGAGAGATTCCACCAGAGAAGGACATCATCAAAAATCCGGAATTGCAGATATACATTTCTGATTTCGGCACGAAAAAAGATGATATATGCTTTGTCGCCGAAGTGCAAAGTCAGATTGTCGGTGCGGTGTGGGTCCGCATTATGAATGATTATGGTCATATGGATGATGAAACGCCTTCTTTTGCCATATCAATGCTGAAAGAATACAGGCATTGTGGTATTGGTACAAAGCTGATGGAAAAAATGCTTTCTGAACTAAAAAAACGTGGTTATAAACAGGCCTCCCTGTCTGTTCAGAAGCTTAACTATGCAGCAGAAATGTATAAGAAAATAGGCTTTGAAGTTGTAGACGAAAATGATGAAGAGTACATAATGGTTTACCATATATAAGCCGCTGAACATAACTGTCAAAAGTGGTATAATACTATAAGAGTACTGCGTTAGAATACGCAGATGAAAAAGTCAAAAACGATTCAAATTTTACAACAAGAGCGCTTAGCCGTTCTTGAATAAAAATCAGGAGGGTTACAAAATGTTAGAAGTAGGAACAAAGGCACCAGATTTTGAATTGCCAGATCAGAATGGAGAAATGCATAAATTAAGTGACTATGCAGGAAAGAAAGTTATACTGTATTTCTACCCAAGAGATAACACACCAGGATGCACAAAGCAGGCATGCGGTTTTTCAGAGAGATATCCTCAGTTCATGGAAAAAGGTGCAGTAATCCTTGGAGTGAGCAAGGATTCGGTAGCTTCACATAAGAAATTCGAAGAAAAATACGGATTAGCATTTACGCTACTTTCAGATACCGAGCGCAAAGTTATCGAAGCTTATGATGTATGGAAAGAGAAGAAAAATTATGGCAAAGTTTCAATGGGTGTAGTACGTACAACATACTTGATTGATGAGCAGGGAATTATCATTAAGAGTAACGACAAAGTTAAAGCAGCAGACGACCCGGAGAATATGCTTTTGGAGCTTTCATAATGAAGATAATTTTATCACCAGCTAAGAAGATGAATAATGATGAGTCCTGTGGTATTTTTGGACAGTCTGTTTTTGAAAATGATAACAGGTTAGAAATCTCAAAACCATTATATATAAGTAAAACCGAGGAAATATTATCCTGGCTACGCAGTCAGTCAAACGATGAACTAAAAAAGCTGTGGAAATGCAATGACAAAATTGCCCAGCAGAATTTTGACAGACTAGAGAAAATGGATTTATATAATAAGCTTACGCCCGCAGTACTTGCCTATGAAGGAATTGCATTTAAGTACATGTCACCGGCAGTATTTGAGGATGGACATTTTGAATATGTGCAGGAACATTTATGTATTTTATCTGCATTTTATGGTGTCCTGAAAGCTATGGACGGAGTATCACCATATAGATTAGAGATGCAGGCAAAAGCCAGTATTAATGGTGCCAAGAATTTGTATGATTTTTGGGGAATGGATTTATATAATTCTGTAAGAGATGACAGCGGAATAATCATAAATCTTGCCTCAAAGGAATATTCAAAATGCATTGAGAAATATCTTTCTGCCAAGGATAGATTTATAACCATTACATTTTGTGAAAAAGCAGGAGATAAGCTTGTGACAAAAGGCACCTATGCCAAGATGGCGCGCGGTGATATGGTTAGATTCATGGCAGAGAATAATATTGAGAATCCGATAGAAATCAAGAAGTATAATAGAATGGGCTATTTTTTCAGGGAAGATATATCTTCTGAAAACGAATTTGTATTTGAGCGAATTTAGGCCATTGGGGACGGAGTTTTCTGGCTCATTTTTCTGAAATAGCAAATAACATGGGAGAAATACAATGATAATACGAACATTGATGGAAGACAACATATCAGGTGAAAATCTGTGCGCCGAGCATGGACTTTGCATATATGTTGAAACAGAAAAACACAAGCTTTTAGTTGACACAGGTCAGTCTGACAGAACCTGGGACAATGCGAAAACAAAAGGAATTAATCTTGAGGAAATCGATACGGTTGTATTAAGTCATGGACATTATGATCATTCCGGTGGACTCATGAGTTTTGCCAAAATTAATCCAACTGCAAAAATATATATGAGAGCAAATGCGGGAGGCGATTATTATAGCGCCAAGGGCCAAATGCATTACATCGGTATTGATAAGCGGATTGAGGAACTTCCTAATCTCACATTGATAGACAAAGATATGGAAATAGATTCTGAATTAAGTGTCTTTACCGGAGTTACAGGTAGACAT
>JAXJVZ010000324.1:0-2148 GCA_036308285.1 Agathobacter sp.
CAATTAATCCCGCAAGTCTCGGCTGACCATTCATACACATACATGATTTATCCTGGCATATCATTGCAAATACAGATGGATTTTCTACAATATAAATCTCATTATTTATACATTCAATAGTATCCCACTCAGCAATCACATTTAGAGGTACCTGTACTATATTTTTTTCCTCAAAAAATCCTTCTATCCCCTTATGTGACATTCCATCTTTTTTTATTGCATGTACATTATATAGCAAAGCATAATTTGAAATATCATCAATCATTATTCCAGAAAGAAGATAACTCTTCTGCCTTTTATATGCTGGAAAAATATCTGACGTTTCGACATTAATATGTCTCATTTCTAAATCAATCTGAATAACCTGATACAAAATATTTCCTTCTGTCGTTCCATTGTCAAACGCATGGGGATTTCCAGTCATTTGTGCTGCAAAAACTGCAAGGTAAGTTTTATTACCATTTCTATATGGTAGAAAATTATATATTTGGGCACAACGCCACAATAATTTCTTCTGATACTCAATCTCTGTATCAAAGTTATCTGTAACATTAGTTTTTATACTTGATTTTATAATCGTCTTAAAAGCGTTTAACATAGATTCAGCAGGTGTATCTTTGAAGGTCTCTGCAAAGGCAAGCTCAACTTCTTTCTTTTTTTGTTCTTTTAAAGTCTCCACTTCTGATTTTGCAATTAATTTAGTTCCAAAATAAGCTTCTAGAATTTCTTGTGGTTTTATTGCTGCACATTTGCTTTTCAACAGAGCCTTCTCAAATTTTTCTGCTGAAACCGTCGCACTTTTCTTACCGTGATAATTCTGTCCAAAAAAACCTTCAAGTTCTTCAATATCCTGAAGTGATAAATGTTTTATTATCACTTTACCAGAAAATCTTCCGTATGATTCATATTTATTTCGAAACCCAACAAATAACTGTTTCCAGATAGTATTATTCTTAAAATATTGAATACATTCTTTCTTCAGTAGTTCATGATTATGATTCTTGTTCAATCTCTATCCCTCTTTGCTCGACCATATCTTCATCCTCTAAAAGTTCTTTCTTACGTCCATTCCATAAATATGGCATTGTTGTAACAAATTTTGCATTCAAAGGACGAATAAGCTGATAGATTGCCAATGCATCAAGCGTATCGCAATCTCCCCATAAGACCTGTGAATTAATAATAAAATCAAATTCAAACTGTGTCATAAGTCTAAACATATCTCGTATATTTCTGCTATCGACTCCTGCAAAAGCCTCATCTAACGATATTAGTCTAGGTGCATCGTCCCTTCCTCCCTGATATTTGGCAACAACAGCTGAGAATAATGGTACATACATAGACATTGCTTTTTCTCCACCACTAAATGTTCCGAACACACTGTTTGTAAGTTCTTTCTGGCGTTCTCCTGTCTTCTGTGAAAAAAGCTGAAATTCAAACCATTTTCTATAATCAAGTGTCTCCTTCATTATCTGGTAAAACGATATCATTCCAACACTATCTCTTGCACTTCTTCTGGCCTCTTCAACCTTCGATCTAAAATGTAATGATAATTTGGATGCTTCCTCTTCGCTCATTAATCGATAATCTTTCTTTAAAAGTTCAACTAATTCACGAGTATCAAGCTGGTCTTCTTTTTCTGCTGTTTTACTTCTCCATCGAAGATTCAGCTTAAGACCACTTGAAGTATCCATGCTGTTCATAAGATTGTTCATTTTCTGAACCCACATATTTGAAGCATTGATTTTTCCTCGTATCTTACGACTTACTGTATTTGCAAGAATATCTTCAAAAAGCTCTCTATCACTGTCTTTTATAAGGTTTTCTAACTCATTGATATCTTCTTCAAGATGAGCCAAAAGACTTGAAAATGATACCTTTACACCTTGATAGCGTGCAAGAATATCCATCCTTTTTGGACTATACTCATCTGCAGATTCTTCGTTTTGCATTTCTCCAAACAATTCACTTTGAGTAAGCTGATAATCTGTCAAAAATCCTCTATTTTCAAAGTATACCTTATTCAAATTGTTTACTATATTATCCTTGTCTGAAGTTTTTACATCGCATGCCAGATAATCATAAATATTCTTTACATCATCACTAATCTCTGGTGGAATGTCAACATAACCAAGTAGCTTCTCCTGC
>JAXJVZ010000325.1:0-9602 GCA_036308285.1 Agathobacter sp.
AACGTAAGTCATTCTCATAGAAGATCAAATCATGTTTGGAAGTCAAACATTAAGAAAGTATCTTGTAAGGTTAATGGAGTACCACAGAAGTTATACGTATGTACTTCTTGCTTAAGATCTGGTAAAGTTGAGAGAGCATAGTCTTTTAGAATTAAAAGCCATCAGCAATTGCTGATGGCTTATTTTTTGTTTACTTATTTTTTTAACGAAAACATTATTCCTGCTCTGCTTCCTTAATAATATCTTCTAAATCAGAATCCTTGTCCCCTTTTGAAGTAAACTTATTGACTACATCCGGAACCATATCTAATATCTTTGTAATACTATCCTGATTCTTAACATTAACCAGCTTTGTAATTCCATTCTGAATAACAAGAACACTGCTTGGCTGAATCTTTCCGCCCATTCCACCTGCACCGTTATTCTTTTTCTCCTGTGAAAATGCACCTGCAGCAACTCCAAATGATACATCTACCAATGGAAGAATAATTGTATCACCAATATGAATTGCATCCCCTACAACAGTCTTTGTTGTAATAAAACTATCCATCCCCTTAAAAAGAGACTCTACTGTTGAATTAAAATTGTTCTCTGACATACTCTTGTCCTCCTAATTCTTTAAATTATTATATAATCTTCGACAATTCTTATCAAATAATATCCTAATAGCAACTGCCAAAAACTGATAAAGAAAAATATATCCCTTTATATCCATGTTACCTTTAATATAAAACTCATCCGCCTCAAAATCCGGTTGAATATTCCAACGATTTTTGTAACCAATAGGAAACATAGCAAATACGCCTAGCATAATGCCTGTAGTATCAGGGCTCCCCGTTGAAAAACATAAATTAATTTTTAATTTCCTAGGCATTATTATTTTTAGTATATTTACTATCTCATTCTTTATGTGAGAAATAGCTGCTCTGTTATATGGATTATTTGAAATCTCAGAATATTTATCCGAAATACCTGAAACTTTTTCTGATATATCTGATGACTTTTTTTTCAAGTCCAAAAAGAATTTTTTTATTTTACCATAAATTCCTTTTACAGATTTATCTTTATCAGTTTTACCATCCTGAACCTTTAAATCTTTATCCGACAAGTCTTTATCTGACGATTCTTTAACTGACGAACATTCAGTTGTCAAATCTTCTGTTACTGAGTCTTCCATCAGCGGCTTATCAGTTGAAGTTTCATGTGTATTTGTTCGTTCATGTGTATACTCTTCAAATTGGTCAGTCTCATTATGGCTTGAAGGTCCATCCTCTTCTTCAGCTGGCTGTTCTATATCTTTGATTTCTTGTAAATCTTCACCTTCTTCAACATCTGGATATAATTTCTTTTTTAAAAATAATATTTTTGCATATATTTCAACATCTTCCTGCCAATCAAATGTAATTTTAAATATTCCAGAAATCCACCAAAGCTTGCCTTTGACAGAATTCTGTCCCTCTCCAAAATCACCTTTGGCCTGATACTTAATTGGACAAAACAAAACCAATACTATCACTGCAAGAATTATAAGAAATATTATAAGTAAAATCATACCTATAATTCCAAGCACTGCTTTCAATCCGAAATTCCCCCTCTTATCTCCTTAAGATAATGCCTCACATCCGCATCACCTGTAGCATCATATGTCTCCTGGACAATTCTTCTTACAAGCTCTACAGCCTCATAATAATCGCCTGCAATTCCAATAATTCTTAAATCCTTCTTTGGATATCCTTTTTGCAGCAATTCTCTTGCCGGAATAATATCCAGCATATTCTTAGGATTAGAAGCAAGTGTAATCACATGAATTCTTATTGTACCAGCATTGTGATTAATCTTCCATTTTATTCTATCCACTTTGTCTGCTATAGATTCTCCTACATAAAGATCTTTGTACCATTTCATACTAAAACCTCAAAAAAGCAGTTTAAAAATAAACTGCTTTAGTAATACTTGTGATTTCCCCAAAGTCCACTCCTCTTTAAATCGAGATATTCATTATAAGCCTTCTCGAGTATCTGCTTTTCGTTAGAAAACTTAAGCAGATGATATGCCTCATGATACTTATAAAAGCCCGAATCTACGAAGTATTCTTCTCTTTGCGGCTTGCTATAATAACTTTCGCCCATCATTAAATACCAGTGTACTTCTTTTTCAACTACATCCTCTGGTACTGTAAATGTATAATGGCTTTTTCCTACATATTGAATAATTGTAGCATTTGCACCCGACTCTTCCTTCACCTCGCGAAGAGCCGTATCCTTATACTCTTCACCAGGTTCAACTGTTCCTTTTGGAAGAACCCAGCCTTCATATTTGTTCTTATAATTCTTGTATAAGAGCAAAACTTTTCCACGAAAGATTACCACACCGCCACAGCTTGTTGCTTCAATCATTGCAATTCCTCCCTTAGTGTGGTTATAAAAACTAATTTTAGTATAATCTAAAACATGTCTTTATGCAATAATTGAATATTAATTAAAGTAGGCATCAAAAACCTTTTTGGCAATTGGTACAGCATATCTGCTTGCAGTCCCTGAATCTTCAACAATTACAGCAATTGCAATATCATTATACCCTTGCTTCTTTGCATAGCCTACAAACCATGCATTAGTTTCATCTGTAGTATCAGATACCTGGGCTGTTCCTGTTTTGCCATACGCATTATATGACTGTTCTGAAAGCTTTGAACCTGTTCCATATTCTACAACTTCTGCCATTAATCCTTCAAGAAAATCAGCTTCCTTTGCAGACATTATACTTTTATATTCAACAGGCTCCGTCTTTTTTATCTCAGTGCCATTCAAATTCTCCACCCTGTCAACTATATATGGCCGCATAACTTTTCCATCATTACATACAGCTCCGGCAACAAGCGCCATATGAAGTGGCGATACCATCGTTTTGCCCTGGCCAATACAAGTCTCCATTGTCATAGAACTGCTATCATCATTTGATAATGAAAACTTACTTTTTGATGTTTCAAATGAAATAGGAATATTAGTGTTAAAAAGCATGGAATCACACAATGCATTTAATGAATTATTATCTATTTCAAGACCAATATTTGCAAACGAAGAATTACATGACTCCGCGAAGGACTCATTTATATCAACTTCACCATGAACTTCATTTGAGTAGCAATGAATTGTTGATCCATCTACTGTTATTTCACTACTGCAATCGTACAGATAATTCTGATAATCATTTGTGTGCTCGCGGTAATATTCTAAAGCTGTAAAAATTTTGAATACAGATCCAGGAGTATACTGTCCCTGTGTGGCTCTGTTATATAGTGCCGTACTTCCCTCACCATTAACAGTGTCCCAGTCCTGTGAAATCGTATTAGGATCAAAATCAGGCTTAGAAACCATTCCCAGAATCTTTCCAGTCGAAGGTTCTAATACAATAACTGCACCATCATAATCACCCAGAGCATTATAAGCTGTCTCCTGCACTTCATAATCCAGTGTTGTAATAACATTATCCCCAATACTCTTTTCACCACTAATATCATTTACTATCTGTTCTAAGAAAAACTGGTGTGATCTTAACAAATCAAAGTTCGACTGATTCTCAATCCCAGCCTTTCCATTAACAGAATACCCAACAGCATGCGCAAACATTCTTCCATATGGATACTCTCTCTTTTCTTTTTCCTCCGAATCAACCTCAGATTGTGCAATTATCTTACCATCTGAAGTTAATATTTCCCCACGGACAACGCGTCCTGCAAATAAATCCTGAAGAGAATTATACGGACTATTAATAAAATTCTCGCTTAATACCACCTGAAAATATACAAAATAAATCATTAACGCAAGAAACATAAAGAAAAAGAAATATGTAATTACAGAAAATTCTCTATTTAGTGTTGATTTTCTTCTGGCTTGTTTTTCTTTTTGTTTTTTGATTTCCTTCATTCACTATACCTTTCCTGGTCTTAAGTCGTTCGTCATCCTGAATAATGTAAAGTCCCTGAATTATTCCAAAAATAATCAGCGTTGATAATAATGAACTTCCACCATAACTAACAAGTGGAAGCGTCACTCCTGTTGATGGGATAAACTTTATAACACCACCTATTGTCAGAAAAACCTGAAGTGCATATACACTTCCAAGTCCTAATGCGACAAGCTTATAAAACTTATCCTTCATTCTCATCGCAACATTAAAAATCATAAGAAAACAGCTTATACACACCATTATAATGCAAAGAGCAAATATAGCTCCCATCTCTTCCGATATTGCTGAAAAAATAAAATCCTTCTCTACAACAGGAATTTTTTTGGGCATTCCCTGATTCAGGCCTAACCCAAACCAGCCGCCAGTTCCAATAGCAAATAGCGACTGGCAAATCTGATATCCCTGGTTATCTATAACACTTAGCGGATCTTTCCATGCAACAACTCTCGTTTTTACATGTGAAAACAGATTATATCCAACAACCGCAGCTCCAGTCAAAGTTCCTAATCCACCCGCAAATACATAAAACTTCTGTGTTGCAGCATAAACCATCACAAGATAGGTAAAGAAATACAATAAGGCACCACCCAAATCCCTGGATGCAACCAGTATCAAAACAAAAACAGCCGAAATGATACTTGTTATCATAAACTGCTTCAAATCATGATTTTTATATAGCATTGATGCTATAAAAAACACAAAGATAATTTTAACAAATTCTGAAGGCTGAACAGAAATTCCCGCTATTGAAAGCGAAAGTTTTGCACCATAGCTTGTACTTCCTGCAACAGCCACCAAAAGTAATAAAATTATTCCTATCACAGCATATAAATATTTTAGATTTCTAAACCTCGAGCCCTGCTTTAAAACAAGGGGAATAATGAGAGCCAAAAACATTCCTGCCACTAAAAATATAAACTGTCTTTTTGCCTTATCAAATGATAATCTGGTCAGAATAATCATTCCAATACATACAAGCATACACATATTATTAAGAATTAATTCTGACGCACTTTTATAAAACTTATGATAAATAATATAAATAGCTAAGATCAAAATCACCTGAACAATATATAATCCAATAACTTTTATATCATTAGTTGTAAGATACAATACCAGAAAACCATCTAAATGTATCAGATAAATCAGGCATCTTTGTAATGCATATGTATTAATTTGTCTATTCTTATCATCCTGATGTCTGAATATATTGAAACAGTTAAAAGTGTAAATTAAAAACAATATAATCATAAAATATTTGGATGCCTGAACAACCAAATGAACCATTTATTCTACCCCTCTTTTGTAATGACCATTTGTACTTTCAATCGAAGACTTTATCATGTCACCATGTTTATAAATATTAATTATATTTTTTATTTCTTCCTGAGATTCAATTGTGAAATTAAATCTAAAGGAATTAATACCATTTTTAGCAAGTATTTTTTCCTGTTTAAACAGCATAGTTGGCAAGCTGTTATAAATTGTATTATAGCAGGCATTGCAATTGTTCTTAACTGGAAAATCCTTGTTATAACGATCTCTTAAATACAACAACTGTGGCTTTTTGTCACAAGCTGTTGAATTCTTATGAACACATCCCGCTGTTGTCATAAGCGGATAATATCCATAAATTATGATTTCACTACGGGAATTGTCTCTATTCATAATTTCCTTTGAATTTAATTCAACCGGTACAGTTATTCCATCCACACCGCTTTCAATAAATGCCCTTACAGCAAAATCATTGTAAGTATACATATTATGGTCTATTATAATTTTCTTATCAATGAATTTTTTCTTAATAATTTTTAATTCTTCATAATTTTTTATAACAAAACCAGTCAGCTTTGATAAATCGGCTTTATTTAGTTCCTTGTCGAATTTTTCCTTTGTCTCTTTTCTATAGATTGCAGGAAGAACAAGGTAACCGTCTTTTCCATTATCTGTAACTTTTTTTATATCTACTTCTAATTCTTTGGAAAAATCCTTACAGCTATATGCATTACTATCAATATAAATATCTGTAAAAATATCCTCACCTGCAACTACATCCAGCTGATATCTGTATTCTACAGATGCAATTTTTCTATTATTTATGTCAGCTTCATTATCTACATTATAATCAGTTAATAAAATCCTATTCGAACTGTTTCTTCGGTATTTCGAAAGAATTTTATCCTCCAACAGCTTAACAGCGTCTCTTCTTAATTGGTTTAATGCTCCATTTGGTACGAAAACATTTTCCGATATCTGTACTTCAATATTGTCAATCTCAAATGGAGTATCTCCCATTTTTGCTAATCTGCCAGAAATATCCTCCTTAGTCATAGGCTTATTCTTAGCAGCAAGCGCAGGATTTCCAATAGCCCTTGCAACATATTCTCCACATACAAGCTCAAATTCGACTGGTTCCTCTTCGATTACTTTTGCTTTCCCTGTAATCATCAGCTTTGAAGATGTATTTAGATATTTACTTGCAATAGAATCATATATTCCACTATTATTTGAATTAAAGCTTGGTTTAATACCAGTTATCATTGAAGAGTCATTATGCATATAATAATAACTATTTGAAAAGCCACATCTGTTACCAATATCTTCTAATGTAGCATAATCAGAATTTGATACCTTCTCTAAAGAATCAATATACTTTCTATACATTGACACAACACCGGCAGCATATTCCGGCTGTTTCATCCTGCCCTCTATCTTAAGTGAATATACTCCAGCATCTTTAAGCTGGCTTAAATCCTTTATTCCACACATATCCTTTAAACTAAGTATGTATGAATCATCCATGACTTTATTTCTTGTCGAGTCAAGCACCTTGTATGGAAGTCTGCATGGCTGGGCACATCTTCCACGGTTTCCGCTTCTTCCTCCAAGCATACTGCTAAAAAGACACTGACCAGAATATGAATAGCATAAGGCACCATGAACAAAGGCCTCTATCTCAAGACCTGTTGCAGCATGAATCTCTTTCATTTCCTCAAGAGATACCTCTCTTGCCATAACAATTCTTTCCACTCCGTATTCTTTCAGGAACATAGCTCCATCCACACCAGTCACCGTCATCTGCGTACTGGTATGTATTGGCATATCAGGAAATGCCTTATGAATATAATTAAGGGCTCCAAAATCCTGAACTAAAACGGCATCAAGTCCTGCCTGGTAAAATGGAAGCAAATACTCATACAGGCTCTCTATTTCCTTATTCTTAAGAAGTGTATTTACAGTAAGGAAAACTTTTCTTCCTCGAACATGGGCATAATCAATTGCCGACAGCAACTGCTCTTTATCAAAATTGTTTGCATATGCTCTTGCGCCAAACCTGTCACCACCAACATATACAGCATCCGCTCCCGCTTCAATTACAGCTTTAAATGTTTCAAATGAACCTGCTGGTGCAAGTAATTCAAAATCTTTTCTGCTCATAATTTATTTCCTTTACACAAAATAAGGCAGACTTATCCGTCTGCCTGAAAATCTACTTATAATTATTTTTCTTTACAGATTTTTTGTCAAGTAAGCTTTCTTCAAGGGTTGCTTCTAATCTTGCTTTGTTAAGTAAAAGCTCCTTATTCTGTGACTCAAGCTCTTTGACAGCAGCTTCTGCATTCTCAGTCTTAATCTGATTTGAAATCAAATCATGCTTAAGATCATATATCTCTTTTTCTTTTGATTCAAGTTCCTGCTCTAACTTTTCAACCTGAGACTTTGCCTTAAAATAATCATCGGCAATATTAAGCTGTAACAATGTATTCTTCATAGTAACAGGAATATGTCTATAATCCTCAATCTCATCAAATTCAGCAATTTTATTGTTTATGTAAGTAGCTACCTTCTGAAGATACTCTTCTCCTTCATAACCGCTTAATGTATATACTTTACCATCGATAACAACTTCCGCACTTGTTTTTGCAGACATATCGTAACCTCCAGACATTTTTCTACAATATAATTATTATATCTTTATGAATAATCAAACGCAACCTATTTATCTATTCAGGTCTTGTTATTCCAAAATGCTCAAATGCAAAATCTGTAGCAACTCTTCCCTTTGGTGTTCTGTTGATAAATCCATTCTTTACAAGATATGGCTCATAAACATCCTCAATTGTTCCAGAATCTTCACCAATTGCAGCTGCTAATGTGTCTAGCCCAACAGGACCTCCACCGAACTTCTCAATTATTGTAAGAAGTATCTGCCTGTCACTCATATCAAGACCATATTTATCCACTTCCAAAAGATCCAAAGCAAAATTAGCAACCTCAAAAGTAATCCTGCCATCATACTTTACTTCGGCAAAATCGCGAACTCTCTTAAGAAGCCTGTTTGCAAGTCTTGGAGTTCCTCTTGAACGACGCGCCATTTCATAAGCACCTTTTTCATCAATTTCAACTCCAAGCACTTTTGCAGAATTGACTATAATTGTTTTAAGCTCGTCATGTGTATAAAACTCCATGTGGTTTACAACGCCAAATCTATCTCTAAGCGGTGCAGATAACATTCCCGCTCTCGTGGTAGCTCCAACAAGCGTAAACTTCGGAAGATTAAGTCTGATTGAACGCGCAGATTCACCCTTTCCAATCATAACATCTATAGCATAGTCCTCCATTGCAGGGTACAGCACTTCTTCCACCTGGCGATTTAACCTGTGAATTTCATCCACAAATAAAATGTCACCTTCCTGAAGTCCATTAAGGATTGCCGCCATCTCACCTGGCTTTCCAATAGCCGGACCTGATGTAATCTTTACATGAGTCCCCATTTCATTTGCAATAATTCCAGCCAAAGTAGTTTTTCCAAGTCCTGGAGGACCATAGAAAAGCACATGATCCAAAGCTTCTCCTCTTGCTCTTGCCGCCTCAATATATATCTTTAAATTATCCTTTATTTTCTGCTGTCCAATGTAATCATCTAACTTCTGTGGACGAAGACTCGATTCTATTTTAATATCTTCTTCCTGAATCTGCGTTGATATTACTCTTTTTTCCATTGATTATTACCTTCTAAAAAATAGACATGTACTTAAGAGCCTGTTTAAGAACATCTTCTACATCCATTCCCTCTGTAATTTCTACTTTTGATACTGCCTTTAAACTCTCTGTAGACGAATATCCCAATGCATTAAGTGCAAGCACTGCATCATTTTTCACAGCACTATTTCCCTCTGGCATTTTAAGAGCATTCTCCGTATTTTCAAGCTTTTTCTCAAATGCCTCTTCCAGACTCATCTTATCCTTAAGATCGATTATAACTCTCTGAGCTGTCTTAGAACCAATTCCCGGTGCCTTTGAAATCGCCTTGGAATCACCTGATAAAATTGCAAAACGAAGATCATCTGATGACAATGTTGACAAAATTGAAAGACCGCCTTTTGGTCCAATTCCGCTTACGGTAATAAGAAGCTTAAATACCTCAAGATCATCTTTGGTAAGAAATCCATAAAGTATCATTGCATCTTCTCTTATGTATAAATATGTATATATCTTTATATCATCACCAATTGAAGGAAGATATTTCAAAGATTGTGCCGGTACATAAACCATGTAACCGATTCCACCAGTCTCTACAACAATGTGGTCAGTATTAACTTCTGCAAGTTCTCCTTTTATATATGAGTACATAT
>JAXJVZ010000326.1:0-1678 GCA_036308285.1 Agathobacter sp.
CTGCCCACATTATATAGTTCCTCCAAGTAATTGAATTTAGTATATTATATGATAAAACTCCCACACTTTTATCGAGTGTGGGAATCTTTCACACATATATAATTGTATCATTAGTACCAGAAAAAATCTAGTTTTTTATGCCATTCCATTGACAGTTTTATACTTCCAAAGCATCTCTGCATGGTTTTGTTCCTCAATCTGAATGTCAGCAAGAAGCTTTCTAATTCCAGGATCACCAAATACAAATACATCTGTATTATATTCTCCCGATACAAGCTTCTCTGTTCCGATACAATCTGTTGCCAGAAAACAGTCATGCTTTTTGTCCTCAGAATTAATTAATGAGTCATATGTTGCTGTAGGATTATAAGCCTGCCCCCTTGAATCATTACAATCAACGCTTGGCACCTTGCCATTTAAAACCTGGTCTAAGCTATCATGGTGCTTTCTCTCATCCTTCTCAATCTGGCTGAATAAATCTCTAAGAACTGGATCCTTAGCTTCCTGACTATACTTAGAATACTTAGCAATACAAGACTGCTCCTGTGTCTTTAAATCTTCGATTGCGGCAGTTTCCTTTTGCGTTAAAACCATAACATGCATCCTCTCTTTCAAATTTATTTACGCTGCATATTATGTGCAATTTTTTTGAATTTATTCGACGAGTCCCCTACTACAATTCGATAAGTTCGGCTGGAGTAATCTTTCTAATGCGAAGTGCTGTAAATATTGTAATAAGTAATGCAAGAATTATAACAGCAGCTGAAACCCCAACTATTGATGCAACAGGAATAGTAAAAGTACATTTCTTAAATCCTACAGACGACATACTAAGTGCAACAAGCGGATTAGTCCCAACCATTGCAAGTACTGCTCCAATAATACATCCAATTACTATCTGCGGCATAAATCCACACAAAATCTGAACAATAAGCTGACCTGTTGTATAACCACAGGCTTTTGCCACTCCAAAATTTCTTCTTTCCTTAAGTACCTTTACACTAACTAACAGATAAAGAATAAGTGTTACCACAATAATAGTTATAAAAAGCATAACAATGCAAAGGGCATTCATAGTCATTGAATATGTTGTCATAATATCCTTCATAATCTTTTGCAGATTACTAAGTACTATTCTGTCATTTCCATATTCCTTGTAAATCTCATTTACAAAATCATTAACCTCAACACCCTCTTTTAAAATATAGTTCCCTGTATTTATTACTATATCCGGAGAAATTCTCTTTGCCCCATCTAACGTCAGTGCCGAACTTCTTCCTAAGTTGCTGGTCTGCTGGGTGATGCCTACTACTATATACTCCTGCTTGACATCCTCACATAAAACACAAACCACATCATTTATTCCTACATCGAGTTTGTCTGCGATTAATGTTGTAAGACTAATCTCATTAGAAGCCTCCGGATATCTTCCTTCAACAATCAAATCTTTGTTGTACTGCTTAAAATCAGGACTTACCTTAGTCTGTAAAGTCTGCTCTGCACCACTCTTTGCAGAGCTGATAGTTGTATTAATTGACAGCTGTTCCAATATTCGTTCTATATCTTTGTGTTTGTTTACATCATTTTTAATACTTTCGTCTTTAAAATAGAATTGAACATCACCTTTTTCCATTCCAATAAAGGACCACATTGAATCACTGTCACCATTGAAATTTTC
>JAXJVZ010000327.1:0-1534 GCA_036308285.1 Agathobacter sp.
AACAATTTGAGTATAATACATACATTCGGGATTTCTTCGAAGATAATCAAGGAAGAGATTTGGAAGAAGCTATTATCTGTTGGAAATATAAAAAGAGTTTGCAAGGACACAATCATTATGAGAAGTCTGACCTTGTTGCGTTAGACTGACAACTTTCAGGTTTCATTATTAAATTATAATTAGGTAATTATTAATGTTTTTTCATAAAAAGAGCTACAGTAATGTGGTTCTTTTTGTTTGTGTTGAAAAATGTCTTGACAAAATGCATAATTTGATTTAATCTGACTAAAAGAATTGAAATGGTCAAAAAAAGGAGAAGATAATGCCTAAGATATACTCTGAAGAAGAGAAAAAGCAGATTATTCAAAGGTTAAAAGAGAAAGCCAACATCCTTATGCAGGAAAAGGGCGTGAAAAAAACCACAGTAGATGAGCTGGTGAAGAGAGTTGGAATTCCTAAGGGGACATTCTATCTGTTTTATCCAAGTAAAGAAATGTTGCTTTTTGATGTGGCTCAAGATTTTCATGAACAAGTAGACGAATATATGACAAATGGTGTCTATAAGATTATTCAAGATAAAAAAATGTCTATGGATGCGTTAGATTTCTCGGGTTGTGTGGATGAACTCACAGATTTAATACTTTGTGCCATGGAGATAACATACAATTCGTGCTTGAAAGTTCTTCTTAATCCAGACTCGATGGCGTTGGTTTTATCGAAACTTCCGGATGATGTATTGACAAAGCACAGAGAAAATGACAGTGATATAGGAGAGGGAATGTTTAAGGAGCTTGCAATGAAAAGAAACTTAAATGTGCAGGCTTTATCAGGAGCATTTATGATGATTATTTTTGGTGGCATGTATAAGAGAGAGATTGGCGTAGAAAACTGGAAGGACAGTATGCGTATTGTAATTAAAGGAATTGTTCTACAGCTGGTAGGATGAGATTCAATGTACCGGAAGAAAGGAGATACATAATATGGCAGAGAAGATTATATATAACAATGCGAAAGGTATGAAAAAAATATATTCATGGGAACCATGGTTCTTTATGTTCTTTGGATTATTTCATTTGCATAGGATATGGGCTTTGGCGGATAGAGAATCCTATGCATCATTTTGGATGGGAATAATGGAGAATAAAGGAATAGCATATTTTGGGATTATGGGAATCTTGGCTGCATTATGTGTTCTTGGAATTGTTACATTTATCAAGAATAGAAAGAGTAATTATTGGTGGCGATGGATATACATATTTGGTGGCAGTTATGTCCTATTTGATTTATTTGCAATTGCAACCGGAATGAAGTTTTGGAGTAGATTGCTTCAGATGATGTTTGACACAAATTCTGCCTATTGGAATTTTATTTGGTTATTCTTTATATTTCTTGGTGGATGTGTATTTGTTTTAGGCGTTCGATTGCTGAGAAGTATTAAAATGGAGGAGAACTAATATGGGTATATATAAGTCGAAAAAAGGGAAAGAGGCAATTTTAGCTCTTTATGATGAACAACTTAGTAGAATCAAATGTC
>JAXJVZ010000328.1:0-3684 GCA_036308285.1 Agathobacter sp.
AAATATATTATTATATAGTATTTATAGAGGGAACAATATGGAAGCAGAATTTAAGAACACAATAGATGATATTGTTGCAACAATTTTAGAGGATTACAAAGATGATAAGATTATAAATGAGGATGCTGTTTTTACACAGCCGGATGCTGATGCAGTAATCGACATTCTTCAGAAGCTTATTAAGGTTGTTTATCCTGGATTTTATCATGATAAGAATTACAAATTCTATAATTTAAGCAGTAGAACAACGGTACTTCTTGAAGACGTAATGTATAATCTTAACAAGCAGATTGCATTAGCTCTTCCACAGAATCCGGATAATCAGTGCAAGTGTCATGATACGCTTGATTGTGAGGCTAGCCAGATTTGCATGGAATTTTTCAAGAAGATTCCTAAAATCAGAGAGTATGTTGATACTGATGTACAGGCCTTTTACGATGGCGATCCAGCAGCATACAATTATAATGAGATTATTTTATGTTATCCGGGATTACTTGCAATTACAACAAACCGTATTGCACATGAGCTTCATTTATTAGGAGTTCCACTTATTCCCCGTATGATGACAGAATATGCTCACAGCAAAACAGGTATCGATATTCATCCTGGAGCCCAGATTGGTAAGTATTTCTTTATTGATCACGGTACAGGAATAGTTGTCGGAGAGACAACTATTATAGGAGAGCATGTCAAGGTATACCAGGGAGTTACAATTGGTGCCTTGTCTACAAGAGGTGGTCAGTCTCTTAAAGGTGTTAAAAGACATCCTACAATTGAAGATAATGTTATTATCTATGCCGGTGCCTCAATTCTTGGAGGAGAGACTGTTATCGGAGAAGGCGCAGTTATTGGAAGTAATGCGTTTATAACTTCTTCAATTGAGGCAGGAGCTCGTGTAAGTATGAAAAATCAGGAGTTGAATTTAAAATAATTATCCGGGTTATAAGATATGATAGATTTTGTGATTATTTTTATTATTGTATTATGTTTTTTAGTAGCATGTT
Organism: Agathobacter sp.; assembly: GCA_036308285.1. Classification (GTDB taxonomy): domain Bacteria; phylum Bacillota; class Clostridia; order Lachnospirales; family Lachnospiraceae; genus Roseburia. The sequence goes on from JAXJVZ010000328.1 coordinate 1,005, forward strand.
ATCAGATATATAAGAAAAAGAAAAAAGGAAAGTCTTGTTGTGGATGTTCATTTTCAGGTTCCTGTACTGGTTCATGTTGTTCTAATAATAATGCAAATGAGTCAGAGAAGAATTAGTTAGATAACTATAATAATTAATTTAATATGAGAAAAATAGAAAATCCGAGGATTATAATATGTAAAATATCATAATCCTCGGATTTTGTTTTTTTATATTTAATAATCGTAACAATTCAGAACCTCTTAGAATAAGATAAGTAGATTCGTCATGCTTGCATGTAAGAAGATACTTACATAAATGATTATGTCAGCTATGCTTCTTTATTAGCTTCCTTTTTAAGATTTTTCTGAGCTGTTGAAAGCATAAGTTTAATACGGTTAAGCTGGTTAACCTCAGAAGCACCAGGATCGTAGTCAATTGCTACAATATTGGCATTCGGAAATTCATGACGAATTTCCTTTATTACACCTTTACCAACAATATGGTTTGGAAGACAGCCAAATGGCTGAGCACAAACTATATTTGTTGCTCCCTGGTGAATAAGTTCAAGCATTTCTCCGGTTAAGAACCAGCCCTCACCTGTCTGATTTCCGCAGGAAACAATAGGCTCTGCGAGTTTTGCAAGATCTTCAATCTTTGCAGTTGGATCAAAATGCTTACTCTTAGCAAGTTCATCTCTGGCAGCACTTCTCATCCATTCAAAGAATTTAATGAGCATGTTGTTTGTTCTCTTTGATTTTTTTGAATCTCCAAGATAATCTGTCTTGAAGTTAGCATTGTAACAGCAGTAGAGGAGGAAGTCTGTAAGGTCTGGAACAACAGCCTCTGCGCCTTCTGCCTCGAGCAAATCAACAACATAGTTGTTAGCTGCTGGAAGGAATTTAACAAGGATTTCACCAACAACGCCAACTCTTGGCTTCTTTTCATCTGTCATAGGAAGATTATCAAAGTCACGAATGATTTCACGACAGAGCTTCTTGTATTTTCTGTGTGATAATATCTTTGTATTACCAACAAATTCAATTACTTCTTTTTTCCATTTCTCATGGAGTGCATTCGCACTTCCAGGAACTTTTTCGTATGGACGGACTCTGTACAGACAGCGCATGAAAATATCACCAAATTCCAATGCGTAAAGTCCGTGCTGGATAAGGCTTGGCGTAAGTTTAAATCCTGGATTTTTCTCAAGACCTACCATGTTAATTGATATAACCGGAACATCAGGATAGCCAGCCTTTATAAGGGCTCTTCTGATGAATCCAATATAGTTTGTAGCACGGCAACCACCACCAGTTTGAGATATTAAGATTGCAGTGTGAGTCATATCATATTCACCTGACATAACTGCAGCCATAATCTGTCCAATAACAATAAGTGATGGATAGCAAGCATCATTATTTACATATTTCAGGCCGACATCAACACATTCCTTTGCAGGTACATCCGGAATTACAAGATTATATCCTGCGGCTCTGAATGCAGGAACTAATAAGTCAAAGTGTATAGGAGACATCTGTGGACAAATAATTGTGTAGTTGTCCTTAAACATCTCTTCAGTAAATATAACTCGTTCATAGTTTGAAGGTTTGATATCACGCTTTTGATTCTGCTTTTCTTTTACCCGGATTGCTGCAAGAAGTGAACGAATTCTGATTCTTGCAGCACCGAGATTATTAACCTCATCTATCTTAAGACAGGTGTAAATCTTTCCAGAGTTTGTAAGGATGTCATTTACACAGTCTGTTGTTACAGCATCAAGACCACATCCAAAGGAGTTAAGCTGTATTAAATCAAGGTCATCTCTTGTCTTTACAAAGTTTGCTGCAGAGTAGAGACGAGAGTGGTACATCCACTGATCCATTACAATAAGTGGTCTTTCAATATTTCCAAGGTGTGAGACAGAGTCTTCTGTAAGCACGCAGATTCCATATGAGTTGATTAACTCTGGAATACCATGGTTAATTTCAGGATCCACATGGTATGGGCGTCCTGCAAGAACAATACCCCTGCGGCCGTTTTCTTCCATATATTTAAGTACTTCCTCACCCTTTGCCTGCATTTCCTTTCGGGTCATTGCAAGTTCCTTCCAGCCTTCGGAAACTGCATCTCGTATAAGGCTTTCAGGGATATTAAAATCATTGCCTGTAAATGTTGCTACAAGCTGTGATGAAAGTGTTTCTTCATTAGTAAATGCCATGAAAGGATTTAGGAATCTGACACTTCCATTTGTAATTTCATCAACGTTATTTTTAATATTCTCAGAGTATGATGTAACAATTGGACAGTTGTAGTGATTGTTAGCATCAGGGAACTCGTTACGCTCATAAGGAATAGCCGGGTAGAAGATAAAATCTACATTTTTGCTAACTAACCAGCTAATATGTCCATGAGCAAGCTTTGCAGGATAACATTCGGATTCACTTGGAATGGAATCAATACCAAGCTCATAAATCTTTCTGGTTGATTGTGGAGAAAGAACAACTCTAAATCCAAGTTTCTTGAAAAATATAGCCCAAAATGGATAGTTTTCATACATATTTAGGACTCTTGGAATACCAACTGTTCCTCTGTATCCTTCTTCATCTGAAAGAGGAGTATAGTCAAAAATTCTATGGTTCTTGTATTCAAAAAGATTTGGAATGTTTTCTTTATTTTTTTCTTTTCCAAGTCCACGCTCACA
>JAXJVZ010000329.1:0-6241 GCA_036308285.1 Agathobacter sp.
AGGCTTCATTACATTATTCGGACTTCCACTTAAGGTTCGCGCAATGAAGATGCAAGAATTAAACAATAAGTAATTACTCTAATAACTATAAAACCCAGATGAAATTTTCATCTGGGTTTTACTAATTATAAAAGTTTTAAAACACTAATAATATCATTTTTAAGATCCAAAGCTTTATCTTTTATACTTCTATTAGCTGTAGATGTAAGCAAACCAGAAACTAACTTTGAAGCAATATCATAACGTTCCAGCTTATATGCCATTTCTGCAATTAAAATTTCCAGCGTGTAACTATCCATTCCGCAAATTGGATATGTCTCTTTCTCCATAGCTTTTATTAAACCATCAAAAGCCTGCTCATAATAATATCTCTCTTCTTTTCTGCACTCTATAACGCCCTGGGACTGCTCTGTCATACCCTCATCTAAAAGTATATCAGCTTTTCCCCTGCAAAGCCATGACATCTTAAGACAGGTATACGCTTTCTCACTTATTTTTCCTTTTTTTGCAATAGTATTGATAAGAGACAGCTTATATCTATCCATTGCCATATCATAGGTAATAATCTCAGGTGGTTCTGGCGAAGTAGGGACAAACTTAGAGCATACATTCATTCTTATTAATCTAACCTGCGCAGGCGTTAAACTATCATAATATCTTGTCATTGCTGTGTAACCACAATATGGACATGAAATAACATCATACTTTTGTGGATCCACATAACTATATATAGGTCTTAAATCCCTGTCTGCTCCATCTCTTTTTGTCTTTGAATACTTAACAACCTTTATGTCAAAATCCATGTCACAAACTTTACAGCTTATCTTTTTATCATATAGAAAATCAGCTTCAGTTTGTGTGACAACAGGTTCCTTTTTAACTTTAGGAACGGACTCCTTCTTTTCTTCTTTCTCTTTTTCAGTTTCAAAAAGGTTATCCATATCAAGATCACCTTCTGAAAATCCAAACTTTTCTAAACCAAAATTAACATTCATTATATAAAACCCCTTACGAATTATTTACTGGTAATTTGAAAGAGCTCTTAAGCGATACAATTCTATTAAAAACAGGGTGACCTTCTGTTGAATCCTTATAGTCAGTACAGAAGAATCCGTTTCTTACAAACTGATAACTGTCAAACGCTTTTGATTCCATAAGTGCAGGCTCTAGTACACACTCTGTAAGAACCTTAAGTGAATTTGGATTGACATTAACCTCTCCATTTTCGTTATATACACCTAGTTCTTCATTAACAAGATTCTCATAAAGACGAACAGTTGCCTTCTGTCCGTATTCAGCACTTACCCAGTGAATCGTTCCCTTAACCTTACGTCCGTCAGGGCTGTTTCCGCCCTTTGAAGCAGGATCATAAGTGCAATGAATTTCTGTAATATTTCCACTCTCATCCTTTACAAAGCTCTCACACTTTACAAAATATGCATTCATAAGACGAACTTCATTACCCGGGAACATACGGAAATACTTCTTAGGAGGCTCCTCCATAAAATCTTCTCTTTCAATATATAATTCTCTTGTAAATGGTACCTGTCTCTTACCAAGCTCAGGATTCTCTACGTTATTATCTACATCAAGATACTCAACCTGTCCCTCCTGATAATTATCAATAATAACCTTAACAGGATCAAGCACTGCCATCATTCTTGGTTTCTTGGCCTTTAAATCTTCTCTGATACAATACTCAAGCATTGCATAATCCACAGAACTGTTGGCCTTGGAAATTCCACAAAGCTCAACAAACTTCTGAATAGATTCCGGTGTAAAGCCTCTTCTTCTAAGAGCAGCAATTGATACAAGTCTTGGATCATCCCATCCGTCAACAATTCCATCCTCAACAAGTTTTTTAATATATCTCTTACCTGTAACAACATTAGTAAGATAAAGCTTGGCAAATTCAATCTGCTTTGGTGACTCTTCCGGAGAATTCTTAAATCCACACTCAATTACAACCCAGTCATATAATGGTCTGTGGTCCTCAAACTCTAATGTACAAATTGAATGTGTAATTCCTTCAATTGCATCCTCTATTGGATGTGCAAAATCATACATTGGATATACACACCATTTATCACCTGTGTTGTGATGAGTCATATGAGCAACTCTGTAAATAACAGGATCTCTCATGTTAATATTTGATGAAGACATATCTATACGTGCACGAAGAACCTTGCTTCCATCAGGATATTTTCCTTCTTTCATCTCCTCAAAAAGAGTAAGATTCTCTTCAACACTTCTTGTTGAATAAGGATCCTCTTTTCCTGGTTCTGTTAATGTTCCTCTGTACTCTCTAATCTCCTCTGCCGATAAATCTGAAACATAGGCCTTACCCTTCTTAATAAGAGTAACTGCACACTCATACATCTTATCAAAATAGTTTGATGCATAAAAAAGTCTGTCTTCCCAGTCTGCACCAAGCCATTTTACATCAGCCTTGATTGACTCAACAAACTCAAGTCTTTCCTTAGTAGGATTAGTATCATCAAAACGGAAATTAAACTTTCCACCGTACTCCTGTGATAATCCATAATTTAAAAGAATAGACTTAGCATGACCTATATGAAGATATCCGTTTGGTTCCGGTGGGAATCGTGTCTTAACAGTCTTACAATGTCCCTCTGCCAAATCCTTCTCTATAATCTGCTCAATAAAGTTTTTGGAAATCACTTCATTTTCCATATAATATATGCCTCCAATAGTATAAAAAATTCCAATCTAAAACGGGATTGCATAAGTCTACAACCCCGTTTAATTATAAATTTGAAAGTATCCTTTGTCAATTACTTTACATGCTCATGAGTAAAGAGATGCTCCTGACAATATTCTCTATTACCCGCACACTTTGAACAATATCTAAATGTTAAAGAAGGATCATCTAATTCCGTTCTTCCACAGATACAGCATTTATGTCTGGATATATTACTCCCTGGTCTAGGACTGGAGAACTGATTATATGCCTGTTTGTACTCTCTTTGTCTCTTTTTCTGTTTCATAGAAACATGTGACTTACAGCTATACACAAATAATCCAAGATTAATCAGAGCCAGAATAATCTGGGCACTATATGTTACTCCAATCACTAACGCATTTCCATAGCTCTTACCAATCATGAAATAAGAATATATTTCATATCCTAATGTAAGGAAATATACAAGCATAAGCCATTTCATCTTAATAGGAAGAACAAAGTACAAATTAACCTGTGCATCCGGCATAAAAAGACCAAGCATTAGGTACAATGAGAAAAGTATATAATAAAAAGTAAGAATTATACTGATTGTACCACCTGATATCAGATATATTAATATTCCGACGATATCACACAATAAAATACCACCAATAAAATATACATTCATTGCAAATGTTCCAAGCCCTCTTTCAAGGTTCTGCCCTAACATAAGAAGACAAGCCATGAATAATAAAGACCATATTGAAAAACCAGTCGACGGAACTATTATCCATGTAAAAAGTCTCCAGATCTGACCATGTAAAATAGCTGACGGTGAAAACTGACAAAGACTTAATACAACTCCAAATACCATATTAACATTTGAAAGCAGCATCAGACCATATCCTATTAACGTCAATATAACCATTATCTTAGTTATATTATTCAAAGAGTATTTTCCAAATTTCCGTTCTAGTTTACTAATTAAACTCATATAATTCTCCTAAATCATTATTTTAAGAAGGTAGTCTCCCCAACTGGGATGAATCTTGCGATATATGGTGTAATTATAATTATATATATTCATTTTTGTCAATCGACTGCACCATTCTTTACGAATTGTTAATAAATATACCAATTGTTTTTTGTCGAATGCTGTCGTATAATAACATAAGTTTGCATATGTTTTATGTTTTTTGGAGGAATTACCATGAGTAACAAAGCGTTACGAAAACTCGGAATAGATATTGGTTCAACAACTGTAAAAATTGCAATATTAGATGAGAATGACAAATTATTATTTTCTGATTATGAGCGTCATTATGCAAATATTCAGGAAACACTTGCAATGCTTATAGAGAAAGCGATGGCAGAATTAGGCGATTGTGAGCTTTCTCCTGTTATTACAGGTTCTGGAGGGTTAACTCTTGCCAAGCATCTTGACGTTCCATTTGTTCAGGAAGTTATCGCTGTTTCTACAGCACTTCAGTTCTATGCACCACAAACAGACGTTGCCATAGAGCTTGGTGGAGAAGATGCCAAAATTATATACTTCGAGGGCGGAAATGTCGAACAGCGAATGAATGGTATCTGTGCTGGTGGTACAGGTTCATTTATTGACCAGATGGCTTCACTTATCCAGACTGATGCATCAGGTCTTAATGAATATGCAAAAAACTACAAGGCTATTTATCCAATAGCCGCCCGTTGTGGTGTATTTGCAAAAACAGATATTCAGCCGCTTATTAATGAAGGCGCTACCCGCGAGGATCTTTCTGCGTCTATTTTCCAGGCTGTAGTTAATCAGACTATCAGCGGACTAGCCTGCGGAAAACCAATCAGGGGACACGTTGCATTCCTGGGTGGACCACTTCATTTCTTATCAGAGCTTAGAGAGACCTTTATCAGAACTCTTAATTTAGATGATGAACATGCAATTACACCTTACAATTCTCATCTTTTTGCTGCAATTGGATCTGGATTAAATTATAAGGAAGAAACTGTAACAACTCTTTCTTATCTTCTTGAAAGATTATCCAGTGGAATCAAGATGGAGTTTGAAGTTGCAAGACTTGAGCCATTATTTAAAGATCAGGCAGACTATGACGAGTTTACGAAAAGACATAATGGTAATCATGTAAAGACAGCAGATCTTTCTACATATAAGGGAAACTGCTATCTCGGAATCGATGCTGGTTCTACAACTACTAAAATTGCATTAGTTAGCGAAGATGGAGACTTACTCTATTCTTTCTATAACAATAACAACGGCAGTCCTCTTGCTACTGCAATTAAATCAATTCAGGAAATATATTCCCTTCTTCCTGAAGATGCACATATAGTTCACTCATGCTCTACTGGTTACGGCGAGGCTTTACTTAAAGCCGCTCTTATGCTGGATGAGGGCGAAGTCGAGACTGTTGCCCACTATTATGCAGCAGCACACTTTGATCCACAGGTAGACTGTATCCTTGATATCGGTGGTCAGGATATGAAGTGCATCAAAATCAAAAACAATACTGTAGATTCTGTACAGCTTAATGAAGCCTGCTCTTCGGGATGTGGCTCATTCATTGAAACCTTTGCAAAATCTCTTAACTTCTCAGTTTCAGACTTTGCAAAAGAGGCTCTTTTTGCACAGAATCCAATTGATCTTGGCACGAGATGTACAGTATTTATGAATTCAAAAGTAAAGCAGGCTCAAAAGGAAGGTGCCACAGTATCTGATATTTCATCAGGACTTGCCTACTCTGTAATTAAGAATGCTTTATTTAAGGTTATCAAGCTTTCAGATGCTAAGGATTTAGGTGAAAATATTGTAGTTCAGGGTGGAACCTTCTATAATGATGCAGTTCTTCGAAGCCTTGAGAAAATTGCCGGAGTCCATGTTACAAGACCTGATATTGCTGGTATTATGGGAGCCTTTGGTGCTGCTCTTATCGCAAGAGAACGACATGAATCAGATTATCAGACAAGCATGCTTAGTATTGAGCAGATAAATGAGCTTACATACACAACAAAGCTTACGAGATGCCAGGGATGTACTAACCATTGTCTCCTAACAATCAATAAGTTCTCTGATAACAGACAGTATGTTACAGGAAACCGTTGCGAGCGTGGTCTTGGAAAAGAGAAAAACAAAGAAAATATCCCTAATCTTTTTGAATACAAAAACAAAAGACTATTTGATTACCAACCGCTCTCAGATGAGGAAGCAACACGTGGAACTGTTGGTATTCCACGAGTTCTTAACATGTATGAAAATTTCCCATTCTGGGCCGTATTTTTTAGAAAGCTTGGATTCAAGGTAGTTCTCTCACCACAATCAACGAGGAAAATTTATGAACTTGGTATTGATTCAATTCCAAGTGAATCAGAATGTTATCCTGCAAAGCTTGCGCACGGACATATCAGCTGGCTTATAAGCAAAAATGTAGATTTCATCTTCTACCCGGCTATTCCTTATGAGCGTAATGAGTTCCCTGATGCTAACAATCACTACAACTGTCCAATTGTTACATCATACTCTGAGAATATTAAAAATAACGTTGATGAAAT
>JAXJVZ010000330.1:0-15650 GCA_036308285.1 Agathobacter sp.
AATTCCACCCATGCTTCCGATAAATATGTTTATAAAAAACATAACCACAAGAGAAAGAATTAACGTTGTCCCCAGGTGGGCCGGAGTACTATTTACTTTAAACAACGATTTATAAAATTTCTTCATCTATTAACACTCCATAAAATAACTGTAATGCTTTATTATTGCATATATTTATAACTCATTCAATCAAATTAAGATATTCTTTATATATAATTAATTGTTGCATTATATAACTACATCTGCTAAAATATTTAGTGTTCGCAGGAATGGCGGAATTGGCAGACGCGCAGGCTTCAGGTGCCTGTGGTAGCAATATCGTGTGGGTTCAAGTCCCATTTCCTGCACTAACTTTTATTGAATGGTATCTGATTTGCTCAGATGCCATTTTTTATTTCTATTTTGAGAAGGCTCCAACTAAGATAAAAGCCTCTGGCGGATTGGAGGAAGAACGCAGGAACAATACTGAAGCATATATAACAGAAAGCTTAGCGACTATTATATCGCTAAGCTTTCTGTCTGGTGGTTAAACTTATCTGCACTCTAAGATAAATAAATAAAAATCATTCTTCTTTAATATACAAGTCTCCTGTACAAGCTTATACTCGCTGTGAAGGCGAAGCTGCTTCTTAACAAATCCAACTTCATTTGTATACATAATAATAATTCCCTTAGGTGCAAGGATAGTTTTAGCTTTATCGAAGAATCTGGCATAAAAATCATCCATCTCTTCCCTTGTACGTTTACCACGCACTGGCATATTTGTAACAATTTCATTAAAGAGATAATCATGCTTGAAATCGAAGAAATCCCTATGGATATAGTTAATTCTCTTTCCTGCAAAAACTGCATTTTCCCTTGCCTTTTCTATTGCCTCTCCGAATATGTCTGTACCATATATTTCGCGCGCTTTACATTTCTTATCCCTTTCGATAAGCATCGTTCCAACTCCGCAAAACGGATCCATAATCTGGGCGTCTTCCCTTAGATATGGCTCTGAAAGTTCCATGATAAGAGCTGCTGTAGCAGGATGAATTGATGCAGAGATTGCATTCTTTCTATAGTCGAAACGCTTATCTTTAATTGTATAAAGTCTAAGGCACGGAAAGAACATTCCCTCTTTATTTGCAATAAGTCTTATCTCAATCTCGTACTCCCCTGTTGAATTAATAAGCATTCCACCTGATAACATATCAAGCTCTGCTGCAAGCTTCTTTGAAAAATCACTTCTCTTATCAAGCTCCATATGGCTCTTACACTCTATTCTGTAATAGAATGGACCAGGCTGAACATGCATATCCTCAATTATTTTATACAAATCTGAATTCCAGAGCTGTTTAGCTGCCTCCCTTGGTTTTGCACTTACCATGCCTTCAGTATGAACAGGAAAAATCATCTCCCTATAGGTTCTTATTCCACTTACACAGCTTAAATCGTCTGTCTTTACCAGCACTCCGAGCGGATGAATGGAAGCTTGTCCACCTGTCACAGAATCTTTTAAAAGTTCTCTGAAGCTTCTGTTACAAAGCAAAACTACTTCCATCTGATGTCCATAAGTCTTAGGATTATGAGTTTCTATCCCTTCGTACTTAATTAATATTTTTCTTATGGCTCTTAACTCATCATCAATATGCTTTCTGTTTTCTTCTGTCTTTTCCTGTCCAAGCAGCTCCTCAAGACGATCTCTGAGCTGTGGCAAAAGCGACTGTGCATCCATCTTCTCCAAGGCCGTAAGATACGCACTTTTTGCAAATAAAATTGGTTCTTTTAAGTATGCTTCATACAATCTGTCCACGGCCTCTTCTATCCCCAGATCACCGATAAGAAGCGCAGCATTTTTTCTGGTCTTAGCATCCTCACTATCTAAACAGTCAAGTACCACCTTTGCCTTATCCTGTAGCATCTCAACAAGCTCTTTAGCCTCTTGTGGATCTTTTATAAAACTTCGAAGCTTACTAAGACTGCTTCTTACTTCAATATTATTTACTAAATCATCAAATGCCTTCTTCAAATGATATCTCCTTATCTACTCCATTAAGTTCAATATAATCTAATAAATCCTGCTTAAAAGTATCCCATGCAGCTGGATGCTCAACATAATACTTAGGACATTTTTTGCCGGTAACATCATAGTGTCTGATAACATCCTCAACACTCAGATTGTATCTTCCCATAAGCCATGTTGTAAGCCATACAAGTGAATCATATGTCTCCTCGGTAAATTTGCCCGACTCATTATCAATGCAGCATTCTATAGAAACTGTGTCACTATTTCTATCATTCGATGCATATGCAATCTCATTACAGGGAACACACTGAATTATCTCACCTTCTAAACCAATAACAAACTGACTACTGGCATGTGTCTCTTTAGTCTCTGCAAGGCTGTTAAAATAATCCCTGTTCTGCTGGGCTGTAGTTCCGGGATTTCCTGTATAATGAACAACTACTCCATTTACTTTATCAATCTTTGTTCCTGGTCTTGAATATTCATTAATATCCAAAAGATCAACCATAAGAGGTGGCTCCTCAGCAATATATTTTACCATAGTCACGGAATTCTCCATAACCTCAATCTCTTGCTTATGCTTTTTTCTTACATTTACTCCTACAATAATAGCTATTATAACAACAATTGCAAGTATAAAAATTGCAAATCTTATTCTTAACTGTCTTGTTCGTTCTCTCTTGCGCTGTTCTCTTCTCTTGCGCGCTCTCATTTCCAAATCGTTCATTTTTTTATCCATCTTATGTATATATCTACGAAATTTAGCCTCCAAAAGGGGTGGTCGCATATATGTTGCAGACACGCTCTCGCTCGGGGCGCAACATAGCGGTACTAAATTCGCAAGGTACCTTTGGCACCTCGCTCATTAAGTGCCGATGTTGCTTTACGGTCTGCAAACATATATGCGACCACCCCTTTTGGAGGCTAAATTTCTAGGTTTTCTATGTCCTCTGCATTTAATGACGCTTAAGCGTTCCTTCTATAAAATGTGTGTCAGCTTTGCTGACATTTTTCATAGCTGTGACATTATTCTTCGAATTAGATAATAACATACATAAATGAAAAAGTCAGTTTAATTGTCATTTTTAAGAAACAATTAAACTGACTTAATAATTTATAAATATTTAATCTGCAGAATCACTACAATCAATCAAATTTCATCGTTTAAAGATTAATGAACAGAAATCAGCTTCTTGATTCAATATCTGTGTACTCAAGATGCTGTCCTACATATTTGTAAGCAGGACGTATAATCTTATTTGCACAAAGTAATTCTTCAATTCTATGAGCACACCAGCCTGGAATTCTTGCAATTGCAAATATTGGAGTAAATAACTCCTGTGGTATTCCAAGCATTGTATATACAAATCCACTGTAGAAATCCACATTTGCACATACAGGCTTAAGTACTTTTCTCTGCTCCATAATAAGCTGTCCGGCTATTCTCTCTACATTCTCGTAAAGAGCAAATTCATCCATAAGTCCCTTTTCCATGGCAAGGGATTTTGCATAACCTTTTAAGATAACCTCTCTTGGGTCAGAGAGTGTATAAACAGCATGTCCCATTCCATAGATTAGTCCTGACTTATCAAATGCCTCTTTCTTAAGAATCTTAGTAAGATATGCTCTTAACTCATCTTCATTATTCCAATCCTTTACATTATTTTTGATGTCCTCAAACATCTTCTGCACTTTAAGATTGGCGCCACCATGTCTTGGTCCTTTTAGCGAGCCTATGGAAGCTGATATTGAAGAATATGTGTCTGTTCCTGATGATGATACCACATGGGTTGTAAATGATGAATTGTTACCGCCACCATGCTCTGCATGAACAATAAGTGCAACATCTAATACCTTAGCTTCAAGCTCTGTATACTTTCCATCATCCCTTAACATCAGAAGAATGTTCTCTGCAAGGGAAAGCTCCTTTTTAGGATTCCTGATTAATAATGTCTCATCTTTTCTGAAATGACGATATGCATTGTAGGAATATACAGCAATGAGAGGAAGTTTAAAAATCAGTTCAAGCGACTGTCTTAGTACATTCTCTGCTGAAATATCGTCTGGGTTTGTATCATATGTATATAGGGTTAATACACATCTTTGAAGAGCATTCATAATGTTCTCATTAGAAGCCTTCATGATGACATCACGGACAAATCTGTTTCCTAAATCAAGGAAATTCTCTGTAACCTTATTAAATCTTTTCAATTCCTCCTTAGAAGGAAGCTTTCCAAACAACAAAAGATAAATAGTCTCTTCAAAACCAAATCTTCTGTTCTCTAAACCTGCAACTAAATCCTGAACATTGATTCCGTGGTAATATAATTGGCCATCACAGGGAACCTTTTCGCCATCAATTGTATTGAAGGCTATTACATCGGATACTTCGGTAAGGCCTGTAAGTACACCCTTACCATTGGCATCTCTTAATCCTCTCTTCACATCATATTCAACATAAAGATTAGGATCAATTCGATTATTGTCTAATAATATTTCAATTAATTTCTCAAACTCACTACGGATATGTGCAATGTCTTCTATTGCTATCATCTCCGGCTCGTTTGCTTCTAAACCAAGTAATACCTTTGCATCTACCATATTTATCACTCCCGAATGATAATTTATCTTATTTAGCTTTCATACTTTAATACGATACATCATCATCCTTTAAATTGCAATATGGTTTTAGCTTTGGTGCATTTTTTTTAGCTTTTGTTTGTATTTTATTTTCCTTTTTTACGTGTACGGATATCAAAAGCTACTGCAATAATAAAGATTATACCTTTTACAATGTACTGGAAGGAAATATCCACTCCCATAAGGTTCATTCCGTTTGTAAGTGACATAATTACAAGAGCACCAATGATAGTGTTTGTAACCTTTCCAATACCACCACTTACTGCAACTCCACCAATGTATGAAGAAGCAATGGCATCCATCTCGAATGCAAGACCTGCTGTTGGTGTTGCAGACTGGAGTCGTGATGTATAAAGGATTCCTGCAAGCGCTGCAAGAGTTCCCATTGACATGAATGCAAACATATAAACTTTCTTTGTGTTAACACCTGAAAGCTCAGCTGCCTGCTCGTTGCCACCCATACCATAGATGTAACGTCCAAGTGGAGTCTTGTTAAGCATAAAGTTGTAAGCAAATAAAACAACTCCAACAATTACTGCTGTCCAAGGAATTCCCTGATACTTTGCAAGTACTAAAACGATTGCCATAATAATTACTGATACAAATACAAGTCCTGTCAAAAAGATTGGTGTAGAAGTAACCTTGAAATTGTATTTGATTTTATTTCTTCTAGCTTTAATCTGACTATAAATAACTAATCCTACTGCGACAATTCCAATAAGTAATGTCAAAATATGGAACTGTTCATTTCCATCCGGAAGGTCTGGAATAAATCCGTTTGATAATGCATTAAATGTTGCATCTGAAACGATAATAGTTCCTGACTCCTGAAGTGAAAGACTTAAAAGACCTCTGAACATAAACATTCCCGCAAGTGTTGTTACGAATGCAGGAACTCCAAGATATGTAACAATAACACCCTGATATGTTCCGATAATAAGTCCTACTGCAAGTACAATAAGAATTGTAAGCCATACATTAACTCCGTGTTTTGTAAGAAGGATTGCTGCGATTGCTCCGGAGAAACCAGCAACATATCCAACTGAAAGGTCAATCTGCTTTAAAATAAGAATTACTGTCATACCAATTGCAAGTACAGCAACGTAACCAGCCTGACATTTGAATAATAACTATCATCTACTTTTCCGAGCATGTTGTTTATATATGTAAATATAAGTACATCAACCAATAATATTGTAAGAGTCGAGAGCAAAAAAACCAGCGTAAGTTTACTTCTTATTGGAAGATTTTTGGTCTTAATCCTTTGAATCATTCTTCAAATACTCCATTACATTTTCACGGTTTATCACCCTTGCTTCTGTCGTAAGATATTCACTTCCCCTTCCTAAGGTATGATATTCATTCAACACTGAAATTGCAGTCTCACCCATAGTCACTGCATCCAGTGAAATAGTCGAACATATTACACCCTTTTCAATTGCTGACAAAACTGCATCAGACGCACAATATCCAATAATGCTTACGCGGCCTACCAGATTATAATCCACGACGGCCTGATAAGCATTAAGTGTTGTGTTCTCGTTTACACAGATTATTACATCCGGTTTTTGCTCGTCCTTTATAAGCACATCTCTTATTGTCTGCTGTGAAGAGAAATTATCCCTACTGTCAACCTGGATTATTTCCGTCTCAAATTGCAGATGATTTCCTTCATTTACAATTGTATCTGAGAAGCCATTATAAAGAAGATTGGAATTGGTATCATCCACCTCTTCATCCATCAGAATGACTACTCTCTTTGTATCCTTTCCAGTCTGCTTTATAACCTCTCTTGCGTACTCTCTTCCAAGATTATAATTACCAATTCCAATAAAGCTTAGTCGTCTGCTGCCATAGCTGTCATTTACCATTGTAACTACCGGAATATCATTTTTCATAGCTTCATTTATGAGTACAATCTGCTCATCATCAGCAGTACCTTCTAAAAAAATTCCATCCACCTTAGCCTCAATTGCAATCTCCAATAACTCGTTCTGAGAATAATTCGCTGCAATTCCCCTTCCCATTACATCCACATATGCACCTTTTTCTTTTCCGCAACTGCATGCACTATCCTCCACAGCATTCCAGAAATCCTCGTTTGCACTATCAGTAATAAGAACATAATGATAATCATAAGCTGCATCTATTCTGTTTTTATTAATATCTTCGTCTAATATTCTGCTTCTGAAAAAGAGTAGCAAAGTCAGTAAAATTATCGAAACCGTTATAATCATGATAACTTTTTTTCTCATCATAATTTTCCCTTTTTATTCTTCATGAATCCCCATATATTTGCTATTTTATATCCCAGACTGCAGTTTTGTTGGATAAACAATAAACGCAAGCACAGAAAATGCAACTGCTGCTAATGTTGTCAAAACCAGTGCAATATACATATTTGTCATTATAAAGCCTGCAGTAAGTACTGCAATAAGAATAATAACTAAAATCATTCTAAGAATGAGCTGGAATGATGCCTTGATATTGTCAAGCCCATCTGCTGGAAGAACAGCTTCAAACATAGCACCTGTTGAGCTTACCATAAAATCCAGCACGACAAGGTTTATAAACCATAATGCAGCCAATCCAATATTAGCATCTACAACAATAATTGCAAGTAAAAATCCCGGGAGCAAATCCAACATACATGCACATGAACCCGCAAGCATACAATACCACACTTTTGCATACACATCGTCTGGAACAAGCGAAAGCCAGTGATTACTACTTTCCACTGCAAGTGGATTTGCAAAGCTTCTAAAGAATATCACAGTAGCGAATATGAATGCAAGTACATTAAACTCTTTAAATCCACTCCATAATGCCACTCCGCAAAAGGCAAGGCTTATCAGAAAATACGTAGACATAGTCTTGGTAATCACGCCAAATCTTGCCATTCTTTTTCTGTTATACATCTCCTTATGGAAAAAAACACTTGCTCCAGCGCCCTTCATTCCGCTATTTCGCTTTATCTTATCTGAACGCTCTTTTTTTCTTTCTACCATTCCGGATTCTGTAGCTGCAACAACTGCTTCCTCTCTTTCCATAGCTCCCTCAAGTGCATCCTCATAAAAATCTGCATTAATCTGCCATGTTCCCCAGATAATTACAGCCAGACAGACAATATACAAAATAATAAATAAAATAATCTTTGGTATATTTTCATAAATTGAATAATATACTATTGCTTCAAACCAGCCCACTAATGGAATATACTTAACAAAATCCTTACAATATAAAAGCTCAATTGTTGCCATAAAATCTTTATTAAGACTTACAAAAACTAATCCATTTATAGCAACAAACAATACAGCGGCAAGCTTGGCAATTGTTGCTATATTCTTCTTAAGCCATGGATGATTAGAACATACTGTGTACACGAAAACTGCCAGTATTCTATTAGTTACCGCCAATAATGCAATTGCAAATATTATTACAAAAACTGTTACAGGAGTAAGTCCTGCACTAAGCAAATTTGGTATCTGGAAAAACAGATAAAACAGTCCCACTATTGCAGATACTATCTGGAAAGAAAGTCTGAAAAGCAATACACTCTGTGGCTTCATAGGAGCTGTAAATAAAATATTTACATCAGGCATCAGAAAGATTTGCTTGCCAGTCTTAGCAGCAGAATTAACCGCAAAAAATATTACTGCAATAAACACAATAATTGTAACAGCACACACTACCTTTGCTATTTCCTGAATTTCCTCTTCCGATATTTCATACGCAGGTATATTTTTCAAATCCAGTTCATCAGCTGTCCATGTTACTTCTGCCAAATCAACAGGAGTCTCAACATCCTCTTCAACCGTGTCCGCCAAAACAGTCTGCAGGGTTTCTTCATCTAAATCATTCAAATCATAAAGATACATCCATGAACCTTCTGAATCAGTATAAATTTCAGCATCATAGTCAAAAAAGATATCTCTGTTTGTATAAACTGCAGTAAGCTCAGAATCCGCAAATATATATGTATGTCCACTTGCAACATCTTCTGGTTCGATTTCTGTAACAGCAGGCACATCTTCTTCATTAAATTCAGCTTTTTCAAAAACCGCTGAACCAAGCAGACCTGCCAGACCGCCAATTACCATCATTATAAGAATAATTGAAACAATAACAACAATAATTTTACTTCGAAACATTTTCTTTATTGAATTAATAAATGTATGCCATGCATAATAACTCCAGAGCTTCATTACTGCACCTGCCCTTCCGTTATCTCAAAGAAGATATCTTCAAGATGTCTTCCATAAGCCTCATCCTCTCTCTTTACACAGGCTTTGATATTACCTTCCTGCATAATATAAGTTACATCCCACAAATCATCTATACTGTCAATCATATGTGTACTGATAAGTACAGTTGCCCCCTCGCCTGCAAGCTCTTTAAACACAAGCTTTAATTCCTTTATAGCGTGAGGATCAAGTCCAATCATAGGCTCATCGAAAATGATTAATTTAGGCTTTGTAATTAGTCCACAGCATACAGACAACTTCTGCTTCATTCCTTTTGACAACTCATCGCCGAACTTTCCCCTCTTGTCTGAAAGCTCAAATCTGTCTAAAAGTTCATTCATGTACTCCTTATAATCCTTAAGCTTATATGCTCTTGCCACAAACTCCAAATGCTCTTCAACTGTAAGATTTGGATACAGGGAAGGTATCTCAGGTACATATCCTATAAGTCTTTTTGCATCAACAGATTTGTTGTTTAACCCATCAATTAAAATTTGTCCATCATATTTTAAAAAACCGGTAATACACTTTATGATTGTACTTTTTCCGGCTCCATTTGGTCCAAGTAAAATTCCAATCTTTCCATCCTGTATCTGCAATGAAGCATCATTACATGCAACAGTCTTTTTATATTTTTTGGTAACATGTGATACATCTAACATAATTTTCCCTCTTTTTCATTTTAAACTTTATGATTGTAATCGCTACTCCTAATTATAATAACAGATTCTTATTTATAAAACCTTAAGAAAACCATAAAAAAGCTTAAGGTATTATACTCACCATTTATAAAAGTGGGAGTCTTCTGCAACTGGATAGAAAAAAGCCCGGGCATACTGCCCGGACTCAAAATTCCTTAAACTGTAAAATTACATAATTGTATTAATCCATCCTTCTGGTGCTTCAATCTCGCCCATCTGGATTCCTGTTAATGTATCATATAATTTCTTTGTAACTGGTCCCATCTCATCCATTCCGCTTGGGAAGCAGATTTCTTTACCATGGTCTACAATCTTTCCGATTGGTGAGATAACAGCAGCAGTTCCACAAAGACCAGCCTCTGCAAAATCAGCAAGCTCTGAAAGCTTAACCTGTCTGTGCTCAACTTCCATTCCAAGATACTTCTCAGCAACAACCATAAGTGAACGACGTGTGATTGAAGGAAGAATACTGTCTGACTTAGGAGTTACAAGCTTTCCATCCTTAGTGATAAAGATGAAGTTTGCTCCACCAGTCTCTTCTACATATGTTCTTGTTCCCGGATCAAGATATAAGTTCTCATCATATCCCTGATTGTGAGCATCCACGATTGCATGTAAACTCATTGCATAGTTAAGTCCGGCTTTGATGTGACCTGTTCCGTGTGGTGCTGCTCTGTCAAAATCAGATACTCTGATAGTGATTGGCTTAGCGCCACCCTTGAAGTATGGTCCAACCGGTGTTACGAAAATACGGAACTGATACTCTGACGCTGGCTTTACACCAATTACAGGGTTTGTTCCCATTATATATGGTCTGATGTAAAGTGTTGCACCTGAACCAAAAGGTGGTACCCATGCAGCATTAGCTTTTACAACTTCCTCAACAGCCTTTACAAATCTATCTTCAGGGAAAGGTGGAATCTCAAGTCTCTCTGCTGAATCCTTAAGACGAGCGGCATTCAAGTCAGGTCTGAAACATACTACATGACCATCCTCTGTTGTATATGCCTTAAGCCCCTCAAAAATTGTCTGTGCATACTGGAATACTCCTGCACACTCATTAAGTACAATATTAGGGTCTGTTATAAGCTGACCTTCGTCCCATTTTCCATCCTTGAAATTAGATACATAACGATAATCCGCTACCTGATATCCAAATCCAAGGTTTGCCCAATCGATGTCCTTTTTATCCATAAATTAGTCCTCCGTTCTTCCTACGGCTTCGACATATCCATAACTGTCTGTTATCATACATCGAGTCTATTATTATCTGAAATTAGTTTATTACAAGAATTTTATTTTGTCTAGTTATGAACAGAAAATTATCTATCAAAAAAAATTATAGTCTTTATAACTATATTTTTTTAAATATAAGTTTATTTAATAAAGGCCTTGATTTCACCGATAAAATACAAAGAACCAAAAGCTATGTTTTTCCCATCTGAATATAGATTCTCATATATTTTATCTACAGTTCCTATCTCCCTTACCTTTATTCCTTTCGATTCTATAAAATCAGCTAAATCCTTTGCCTGCAAAGCCCTGTCACTCTCAGGTGTAATTGTTGCAAAATCAAGTGCAAGTGGGAGTAAAAGCTCCACCATTTCCTTATAATCCTTATCGGCCATAACACCCATTATGAAGTGGAATTTCTCCCCTGGATAAAGGTTCATAAGGCTTTCCCTTAATGCCATAACTCCATGTCCATTGTGAGCCCCATCTACTAACAAAAAAGGCTTCTCATTTACAATCTCCATTCGACCTGCCCAGGTTGCATCTTTTAATCCTTTAATAATAGTATTTTCTTCTATCCCCAGATATCGGGCTGCAAGATAAGCTGCTGAAGCATTTTCCCATTGATGAACCCCCTGCATCTTCAGACCAATCTCTCTCATTTTGTTTATAAGTTCATCTTTTACAAACTCATAAGCTACTGGCTTTATAGCTTCAATTGTATCAAGCAATACCTTCTTTGCCTCAGCTTCCTGCTGCTCCATCACAATATAGCTTCCCTTCTTAATAATTCCGGCCTTCTCTTTTGCGATTGCAGCTAAAGTATCTCCTAATATCGCTGTATGGTCAAAGCCAATCTTTGTTATTACAGAAACCTCCGGCCTGCCTATTGCATTTGTGGAATCAAGAGCCCCACCAAGGCCGGTCTCAATTATCATCAGTTCGCAGCCCTTCTCCTTAAAATACAAAAGTGCCATTGCAAGACAGTAATCAAACATGGTAAGCTCTGTTCCAAAATCAATATCCAGCAGATAGTTACCAAGTCTTATAACATCATTCTTAGATATTAATTTCCCATCTACTGCAATACGCTCCTCAAAATCGATAAGATGTGGTGATGTAAATGTTCCTGTTCTTATTCCTGCCTCCTTTGCAATGCAAGAAAGAAAAGCACAGGTTGAGCCTTTTCCGTTTGTTCCCGCAACATGAACATATTTTATTTCATCTGCCGGATAATCAAGGACCTTAAGAACCTTCTTAGTCACTTCAAATCCAGGCTCTTTTCCAAATCTCCTTGAGTTCTCTATTATGTCTAATACCTCTTTGTAATCTCTCATAATCTTTTCCGCAATGTATTCCTTATTGTTTTATACTCCATATATATACATATATTATTTCATTAATCAATTTCAAGAACGCTCCAGCATTTTTGCTGCGGAATGCGCGTCAGCTTTGCTGACATATTCCTCGGCGCATTCCTGCAATCCGCCGGAGGCTTTTTTATCTCCGGTGGAGATTGAGACTCCCCACTGAGACAAATTGCAACTATATTCACCACTTATAGAAGTGTGAGTCTTCTCAACTAGAGATAATATAAGGGGCTGCCCACACTATTTTTCTTAGAAATATAGTGCCTGCAGCCCTTATCATTAGAATTTTGAATTATATAATTCCCCTGTATTATAATTATATGTGTAATTTCCGGCATTATTGTACGTGTTAGATTTTGACTTCTCTATCTCGGCAGAACTTTTAATCATAGAGGCCTTGACTCCTACCGAATAAGCAAATGAACCATTTCCATTAAAAAGTGACTTTATATCTGATAGCTTTGCTTTCTTGAAAGTATCCTCATCAACAGATAAGGTGTAATTAGCTGAATCCATCTTTATTCCAACCTTGCTAAGGAGTGATGAATTAGCTTTTGTATTATTAACCATACTTGCTGCTGCATTTGCAATACTTGTAGTATTTGATTTTCCAGCACTCTTAACAAGTGAATTATAATCATCTACAAAAGAATTGACAGCTTTATATATATCGTCCATCTTTGTATCTTCCGGAGATTTACCAAATAATTTATCCTTGTCTTTATACAGCTTCTGTGCTGACTCAATTAATTCAGAAGCCGATGACTCTACCTGTGCAATTGTCTTTGCTGAGTCCTCTGAGGTAGATGTCGAAGAGGATACTATATTACTATTTTCAGGGTCTGCATAATAGGACTTTAGCAATTTGTGATAAGAACCACTCTTTATAAGACTAAGAGTAGATATATCAACCCCCATATTTATAGCACTGCTTTTTTTATTTCCTCCATTTAAGCTTGAAAATAATGTACTAATTGAATTTGAATCCCATGACGAATTAATCTTCATATAATCCCCCCCTGTCTTTTACACAAATTATCCTTTACTCCACAGCTCTTATAAGCCTGAAACCTTTTATGATGATTTCAATCTGCCTTATATCTGTAAAATTAAATATCTTCTATCTGCCAGTCTACAGGTTCAATACCATGCTCCTGCAAAAATGCATTCGCCTGGCTAAAATGCTTACACCCGAAAAATCCTCTGTATGCTGAAAGCGGACTAGGATGTGGCGCCGTAAGAATCAAATGCTTTGGATTATCCAGCATCTTCATCTTTGACTGTGCCGGCTTTCCCCAAAGCATGTACACAATCGGTCTGTCCTGTTCATTTACTTTCCTGATTATGGCATCTGTAAAGTTTTCCCAGCCTTTTCCCTGATGAGAATTAGGCTGATGTGCTCTTACCGTAAGAACAGTATTAAGTAACAAAACTCCCTGCTCTGCCCACTTTGTCAAATAACCATTATTAGGTATTCTGCATCCTAAATCACTCTCTAGTTCTGCATAGATATTTTTTAATGATGGAGGAATATCAACCCCTGGCTGAACCGAAAAACACAATCCATGTGCCTGTCTTTCATTAAAATACGGATCCTGCCCGAGAATTAAAACCTTAACATCCTCAAGCGAAGTTAAATGTAAAGCATTAAAAATGTCATCCGCTGGTGGATATATCACATGCTTACTATATTCTTCCTTTACAAACAAAAATAATTCTTTGTAATACTCTTTATTAAATTCGCCTTTTAATGCCGGTAACCAATCGTTGGCTATCATAGACATACTATTCACAACCTCTCTATCGTCTTACTGACACTCCCCTGTCTGCAAGATAATTCTTAAGATCCATAATCTCCATCTCTTTATAATGGAATAATGAAGCTGCTAAAGCTGCATCCGCACCTCCATCTGTGAGTGCATCATAAAAATGCTCCATTGCTCCTGCACCACCAGATGCAATAACCGGGATTGATACATTATCAGAAATAAGTCTTGTAAGCTCTATATCATATCCGGCTTTTGTTCCATCACAATCCATACTGGTAAGAAGAATCTCACCTGCTCCTAACTGATTAGCCTTGATAGCCCACTCAATTGCATCAAGTCCTGTATCGACTCTTCCGCCATTCTTATATACATTCCATCCACTTCCGTCAGCTCTTCTTCTTGCATCAATTGCAACAACTACACACTGACTTCCGAATTTGTCTGCTGCATCGCTTATAAGATCAGGTGTGTTTATCGCAGAAGAATTGATAGAAATCTTATCAGCGCCTTCTCTAAGAAGCATCTTAAAATCGTCTACCGTTCTGATTCCTCCACCTACTGTAAATGGAATAAATACTTTCTCAGCGACACGTCTGACCATGTCAACAACCGTCCCTCTGTTATCACTTGAAGCTGTAATATCAAGGAAAACAACCTCATCAGCACCAGCTTTATCATAGGCAGCTGCTATCTCAACCGGATCACCGGCATCTCTTAAATTAACAAAATTTACACCCTTAACTACCCTTCCATTATTAACATCCAGACATGGGATAATTCTCTTTGTAAACATTATCGGCATCCTCCCTGAATTTCTGTAAAGTTTTTCAAAATCTGTAATCCAACTGTACTACTTTTTTCCGGGTGGAACTGACATGCAAATACATTATCCTTCTCTACTGAAGCATGTATTGTTGTGCTATACTCAGTAGTTGCCTTTACAATATTATTATCGGCAGCTTCCAGATAATATGAATGTACGAAATACACATATGGTTCTTTTGAAAGCCCCTTAAAAAGTCTTCCTTCATTAATTAAATCAAGTGAATTCCATCCAATATGAGGAATTTTCAGTCCTTCCTTATCCGGAATTCTCTTTATTGAGCCATCAAGAATATGTAAACCTTCTACTCCCTGACTCTCATCACTGCCTTCAAATAGAAGCTGTAAACCAAGACAGATTCCAAGAAAAGGGGTTCCCTTCGCTGCCACTTCTTTTATAATCTTATCAAGTTCAAAGGATTTAATCTTATCCATTGCATCTCCAAAAGCTCCAACACCTGGAAGAATCACCTTATCAGCAGTGAGTATCTCCTTTGAATCCCTTGTGATAATACACTCTTCATTCATTGAAAGAAGAGCCTTTTCAACACTCTTCAGATTTCCTGCATCATAATCAATAATCGCTATCATAACGTCTCCTACTCCAGACCTAACTCAAGTATTTTCTTCTGCAAAGCTATAGTATAGTCTTCTCTGTCCCGCTCATTATATATCTCAAGAGCTTCTTCCATAGTCATTTCATATTCTTTTTGTAAAACATTCTCCACGTGTAAGTATAATGCATTAAGCTGATCCTCACAACCACTTTCCTTAGCAGCATCAATATTTGCAACACTTCTACCTGCGGCACAGATTAAGTTATCAAGTGCCTGCACCTCATAACCTGCTTTTTTAAAGGTTAC
>JAXJVZ010000331.1:0-2080 GCA_036308285.1 Agathobacter sp.
CCTGATATAGTCTGCTTACCGGTAGACCAACAACATTGTTATAATCTCCCTTAATTGCCTTTACATGTATTGCAAACTTTCCCTGAATACCATAAGCACCAGCTTTGTCCATTGGTTCACCTGTTGCAATATACTTATCAATCTGCTCATCTGTCATCTTGCAGACATCGACCTCTGTACTCTCGTAAAAGGACTTCATTCCTGCTCTTCCACTTTTATCTATAAGAACAACTGATACCCCTGTAAAAACATTATGAGTTCTTCCAGCAAGCATTTGAAGCATCTTTTTGGCATCCTGCTCATCTTCCGGTTTTCCAAGTATTTTTCCATCGCAGGCTACCACAGTATCTGCACCGATTACCATAATATCTTCTGGTGTTGTAATATCAGAATGTCTCTGACCATACGAACTTACAAGTGCAGCTATCTCCTGTGCCTTTTGCTGGGACAGTTCTACTACAACCTCCTCTGGAATTGTGCTTGTAATAACCTCTTCTCCCTTTGCAGGACACACCTCAAATTCTAATCCAACCTGCTCTAATAATTCTTTTCTTCTAGGTGAACCTGAAGCCAAAACTATCTGACTCATAAACTAACTACCTCCTGTAATTTAAATGAATAGATAAGACGTTCTTCTGCTGTCATCCTCTTATCGTCTGTTGTAAAAATTCTCTCAAGTGCATCTGCATATAACTCCAGCTGGGTTTTATATCTAAGCACAAGCTCTTTGGCCTCTTTAACACTGTCTGTCTTATAATCAAGCACTATTATTTTATCATCCTCTATCCAGAAAACATCAATTATTCCCTGAACCAGATAATCCTCCCTTGACATAACAAATGGCTTTTCCTTATATAGCTCTCCAATTTGTGCCGCTTTTGCCATTCTAAGTGCAATATCACTTGAGACAAATTTTTCTATCATAGATGGAATAACATAACTTCTCATCTCTTCTGTGAGTAAGCCTTTTGCATACATCTGGTCTATCTGTGCTTTTACAAATGATTTTACACTATCCTTATTTGTCACATCAATAGAATTAATAGCTGCAAAATCAAGGCATTCCATTACACGATGGATTGCTGTTCCTCGTAATGCTCCCGGGTTAACATTTGCATTAACTACGTTTACATTAATTATATTAGTATTAACTGCATTTGAAGAGCCTTCTTGCTCCTGTTCTTTCATTGGAGTGACATTTTCAAAATCATCATCTCTCAAATCTGAATTTGTCAAATCCAAATTTCTTGTATATGCAAATGATGGAACATAAAAAGCTGTTGGTTCTTTAAGAAATTCCGGAATCTCTGCCTCGTTAGTTGATTTGTCATATTTTGCAAGCATTGAGTCGTGCTTTAGTTCTGAAACAGAATATTTGCTCTTCTTAGTTGCATCACTTGCATACTTGTATTCAAATGAAAAGCTTTTCTCCAATATGTCAAGCTGCTCTGCAGTTACATTATCTATTCTTTCAAAAAGCTCCTGTCTTTCAACATCCTTCTTTGCTAAATCTATGGCCTCTCTCTGAGCTAAATTTTCGGCACTGACAAAATCTATTGTGTACTTATCAGGATATGATAATAATGCTGGAATAATCCAGTCTAAATAGCATTTTGCATCAACTCTCTGACTATAAGATATGGGACAGCCGGTATTAGAATTTCCAACATAGCCTTGGAATTTCTTTTCCGCATTTGCCATGGTTCCACTCAAAATCAATTTTTCTTTTGCTCTTGTAAGTGCAACATATAAAACCCTAAGCTCTTCTCCTAAGCTCTCTTCTTTAATCTTCTTGCTTATCTGGGCTCTAACAATACTGTCAGTCATTCTCTTTGGATTAAGCAAAATCTGCTTTAAACCAATTCCATAATCTGAGTGTAAAACCATCTTGCCATCTGCATCCTTCAGATTAAATGACTTGCCAAGTCCCGCCACAATGGCAATCGGAAATTCAAGACCTTTACTCTTATGAATTGTCATAATCCTTACTACATCATCATTCTCACCTGATGTATCAGCCTCTCCAAAATCTACCTCATATTTTCTAAGCTCTTCAATGTATCTTACAAAATGAAACAGC
>JAXJVZ010000332.1:0-2157 GCA_036308285.1 Agathobacter sp.
ATTCAGGCAAATGCCAGCTAATATTCAACGCCTGCATGGTCGTTCAGAAAAATGGTAAAGCTGGAGGCAGTATGAACGATTCTGGAATTACAAAGGGGAAGGTATACACTACATATGATGGAATTGTTGGCGCGGCAGGCTGGTCAGATAGTGCCAAGAAGGCTTTGAATAGTTATTTTAATAAAAGTGTAATTGGATTGTTTTATAATGTAAACGTTAATAAAACAACAGGAATAAGTAAGATATCAGGTGGAGGTGTATATTGCTACGGTACAAAAGCGACAATAGAAGCTACAGTTGACAAAGGCTACTCTTTTAGTAACTGGAATAGTAATAGCAAGTATAGTACAGCAAAAACAAGCTTTTATGTAAACTCAAATACTACGTGGACAGCATATGCCAGGCAAAAATCACTCGTGGTTACATTGTATAGAAATATTGACAGCAACGATAAGGAAAGTAGGACACAAACCTTTTATTATTCAGGCACGGGGCAAAAACTTAATCCTGTTGGATGGATGAATCCAGGATATCACCTGACAGGATGGAATGAAAGCAGGAATTCTAAGATAGCAAAATATAATCCGGAAGGTGAAATAAAACAGGATTTAATTAATTCCAGGAGCCCTAAGATGAGTTTATATGCTGTATGGGAGCCAAATAATTATCAATTTGTTTTTGAGGGAGAGGACTGTGAGAATATAAAGAGTATTAATGCAAAATATGGAGAGAGTATTAATTTGCCAGCTCCGATTTCTGATCATGCTACATTTATTGGGTGGAGTTTTGGCGCATTGGATACAGAAGCTGAATACAAAGCTGGGGATAATTTATTAGTAAGTGACGCCGCAGATAAGCAACAGGTACTGAATACTGATATTGCAGTTATTACTTTATATGCTATATGGGATCAGCTTCCGGCTATTGATGCTGAAGATACTTTTTACGCAATAAAAGATATAGAAAAAGGGATTATAACAGAAGAACATATCTCTTCAAATTATAGTGCTTCTGATAAAGAAGATGGAGAAATACCCTATGGATTAAATTCGAATAGTAATACTTATTTTAAAATTATCAACTTTCCTGAACAGGAAATACAGCAGATAAAACAGACAAAAATGCAAGGTGGAAAAATACCCAAAGTAGAGATAAGGCTTGAGGCTAAGGATAGTGTGGGAAATATTGTAAATAAGACAGTATATATACATTTTGCGGATACAAGTATTAGGGGAAAGAAGCAGACCTTTGGGAAAGTGCGATTTATTAATAAAAAGTACTACAAGAACTCTGGTGGAGACTATGTGAATGAAAAAGCAGGAGGTCTGCTGGAGAACTCCTGCTGGTACATGCTCGATGATTACAGACGAACTATTGAGCTTGCTTTGTCGGCAACTTGATATATACCTTTTCGATTCGGTTATTGTCGACACTTTCAATTCTAATAAGTACGTCATCATCAGTTACAATAACTTCATTCTTTTCTGGAAGATGATCTAACTGTTCTAGACAGTAACCACCTACAGTGTCATAATCTTCAGAAATTAAGTTTAGATTCAATTCTTGACTCACGTCTTCCAGGTTGGCGGAAGCGAGCACTAGATATTCGCGATCATTTAATTTTGTTATATCATCAATCTCGTCAGAATCATATTCGTCTCGTATTTCGCCGACAATCTCTTCTAATAAATCTTCTAATGTAATAAGACCTGCAGTTGAGCCATATTCATCGAGAACAATGGCAAGGGATAAAGAG
Organism: Agathobacter sp.; assembly: GCA_036308285.1. Taxonomy (GTDB): domain Bacteria; phylum Bacillota; class Clostridia; order Lachnospirales; family Lachnospiraceae; genus Roseburia. The sequence goes on from JAXJVZ010000332.1 coordinate 1,757, forward strand.
GATTTACGCATTTCAATAAATAAATCGGCTGTGTTTTTATGCTCAAAAGTAAAATATGCTTCTCGCATAATATTTCTGATATCAAAGTTTTCGCGATATTCATTAATTGCTTCAGAATCATCATTATCATTAAGGAGTAATAAATCTTTTATATTCAGTACACCGATGATTCTGTCAATTGATTCCTCAAATACAGGAAGTCTTGTATATTTGTATTCTTTGAATATTTCAAGAACTTCATCATATGTAGAATTAACATCAACAAGAATCATATCGATTCTTGGTATCATTACTTCTTTTGCTTCAGCATCACCAAAATCGAAGAGCTTGTGAATCATTGTACGTTCTTCATCCTCGATTACTCCTGTTTCCTGACTGACATCTACAATGGTCCTTAATTC
>JAXJVZ010000333.1:0-1972 GCA_036308285.1 Agathobacter sp.
AGATAATCTGCATATAAAACATCCCAGGTCTGTCTGTCATCTAATCTTTTTAATCCATCTCCTGCATTAGGTGTATACACATTTACAAAATAAAAATCATCAAATTCCAATGTAAGCAAACGGCCCTCTGCATCCATTGTATCCGGCGCACCAATTTTAGGAGCAGTCATCTTGGCTTCCATATTATCGCGGTACAACACCATAGTTCCTGCATATCCTTTTCTGGCTGGCGGTTCTGAACTTACATATTCAACCTTATACCCTGCAAAATATTCATCTAAAACTTCTTTGTGTTTTGCGGTCAACCCACTTGCTGAAAGTTTAGTCTCCTGAATGGCAATAATATCTGCATTTTCTTCTTTGATTGTAGCCAGAACATCTCTGGATAAGCTTGCTCTTGCAGATGTAGAAGTAAGTGCTGCATTCAAAGAATCTATATTCCATGATATGAATTTCAACATATATTAAATCTCCTTGTTTTTTATCTCCTGTTATTCTGTATTATTTTACAATATATAATTTCAACTGGCAATTCAAGAACGCTACTGATATTTCTGACATTGAATACGCATTACTTCCTGCATTATTTTATCTGCCCACTCATCATCAGGTGGTCCAACAAGAAAAACGTTAAATCCATATACTTTTCCATTTTTCATTACACTTTGGTCATCATCTATGTGCAAATCAATTCTATATTTCTTTTATCCTTGCTTCACATATTTTTGCATGCTATAATTTTTGAAAAGCAATACATTTTCATAATAAGCATAAACCTATTTTTAGTATGCTTTCTTAATTCTACTAATGCATAACACATTTATGTAATTGCATTATCGAATATCCTATCTAGAAAATTCTTGCTTTTAAAATTTCACACAAAATAGCAGGAATTGAACGGATAGAATTTATATAATTCGTAAATTCCTGCACTACAACAGAATAGGAAGGAAAATACGAATGAATCAAAACGATGTAAACAAACAGTGGCATCAAGGATTTTATGGTGCTGCTCAACTTGAATTCCGCGATGACAAAGATAACCTTATTTTTGACACAGAACATTATCTTAGTAAAGAAGCAATTCGAATGGATATGCTTATTGTTAAAAAAATAAGAGAGTTTTCCACTAAGAATCCAATTGGTCATCTTTTTAGGAAGCACAATGTAATTGAATACAAAAGTCCAAATGACGGACTTACTATTGATGATTTTAGCAAGACTATTGGGTATGCTTGTCTATATAAAAGTCTTGCTGAAAAAACTGATGAGATTCCCTTAAGTGAAATTACAATTTCTCTTGTTAGAGAACGATATCCCCGAAAACTCATAAAAACGTTAATAAAAAATGGATATTCTGTCACGGAATATTATTCTGGGATTTATTATGTAACTGGAAATCTTATGTTTCCTACACAGATTATAGTAACAGTTCAACTTGATAAAAAGCATCAGTGGCTTCGCGTTCTTTCTGCACATGCTAAAGAAGAAGATATAATTAATTTTGCATATGCTAGTAAAAAATTAACAACACAGGGAGAACATAACAATGTTGATGCAGTTTATCAGATCAGTGTAATGGCTAATATTAAAGTATATGAAGATTTAAAACGGAGGGCACCGCTTATGTGTGAAGCATTAAAATATTTAATGAGAGATGAGCTTGAGGAGAGTATGGAGCATGGTATCGAGAAGGGCATTGAAAAAGGTAATGATTTAATTCTACAGCTTAAAAATGGGGCAACGAATGAAGAACTTCTCCAAAATGGCTATACTTTAGAAGCAATTAAAAACGCAAAAGAGACTTTGAAGCTTATCTTAGAATAAATTACTAAAAGTGAATTTTTGAAAGGATAAAGAAAATACTATTATTGGCTTGACTTTGTATGTTAGTGGTAAAAATATATATGAATCTTTCCTTCATACAATGGTACGCTTTATGAAAATGACCTTTTCTTAAAGGATGTAAACC
>JAXJVZ010000334.1:0-6636 GCA_036308285.1 Agathobacter sp.
CATTAACACTAATGCCATATGTAATTACTTCCGGAATTCCCCAATTAAATAGATTATTTGCTATCAGCTTACTTGCCTTGCCGGCACCTGCCCCAGCTGCAGTTGAAATCACAACTGCACGTTTTCTGAACATTTCTTCATATGGTTTGTGTGTTAACCAATTTGTAAAAAACAAATCTAGAAATGCCTTCATAGGAGCACTTGGCATCATACAGTAATTAGGTGTTGTTAATATAAGAAGGTCAGCAGCTTTTATTGCATCATCAATTGGTTTTTTATCATCCCAAAATGGGCACTTATCTCTACCTTCAAGACAACTGTAACACCCTGTGCAAAAATGATTTAAGTCCTTCGGCATGAAAAATTCTTTTACCTCTTTTTCGCAGGTAATATCCTGCAATAATATATTAGCCACATTCCATGTGCTTCCCTTATGATTTTGGCCATGTATAACAACAATTTTCATTTTTCTCCTCCTCTTCTCAAGTTAGCTCACTAGCAAATTTCTCATTATTTCAATCGTTTCCTCAACCGAAAATGTCTGTGCATATCTAACCGGCCACATAAACCACTTCAATATTATTAGCTCTCGCCTCTGCTATAAACTTCTTACTATTTTCCCTCACTGTTTCAAACGCATATAGCGACTCATTGAAACAACCTTTTTGTGTATCCACTACTAATAAAAACATATCCAAACACTCCTTTGGCTTTAAACAAAAGATTACGCGGCCAATCCGCTAACGACCGTTTTCTATATTTTAACTAACGAGGTTCATTGTTGTCAAGTTCAAGAACGCTCCAACTGAGATAAAACGAAGAGCCAATAGACTATGAAAAATCATTAGTCTATCGGCTCTTCGTGTCTTCATATTGGTCTAAAAATACCTGCTCAATGCCTGCATGATAACCTCAAAATCTGTCAAATGAATATAATGCCCACTATTATTTGCTCTTAACAAAATTGACTGCTCGGAAAAAGTAAGATATTCCTGCATCAGTGACTGCCAAAATTCTTCTACTTTAGTTGCAAATTCTTTTGTAGTCTGTCCAAATTCCATTATTTCTTTTATTTCAAACTCACTTCCATGAGTTATAAGCACTATAGGAATCTGCGGAAAATCCCCTTTTTCTTTTAGCTGACAGATTTCGCTCTCGTCATGTGCCAGTCTGTATTCCTCTAAGCAAGAATCATGAAGTGAAACTTTTGTCAGCTCATTTAAAATATACTTTTTTATATCTATTATCATTTGCAGACAATGGATCTACAAACACTATTCCTCCAAACATATCCGGATAGTTTCTTGCAAATTGCTGTGCATACAGCCCACCCTGTGAATGTGCCAAAAGAATAAACTTCTTTTCATTTTGAAATTCTGCATACCCTACTCCTTTCAAAAATATCTGCAAGTGCTTCATAATCCTCTTCCCTAAACAGCTCCATGAACCCTTGCAAAAAATACTTTTCATATTGCTTATGTTCCTTATTTATTTTTTTCCCCGCATCAGTCAACATTTTTCTAAATTTTTGTAATTGACAACCTAAATATATAGCAATACAATAAAAGCCTACTATAAGAGAAAATTCTGTTTTGCACAATTTCTCTGTAGATTTTTTTCTCAAATTGTGTATAATAGAAGTAGGAAATAACACAGGCTCACTTGCTGAGGGAATCATATCGGCTGATCCGGGCACTCCCCTGTTTAAAAAATAATCGTGAACGATTGCCGGTAACAAAGCTCTTGGTTAATTCCAAGGGCTTTTGTTTTTACGAAAAAGGAGAAAATACATATATGAATATTACCGACATTCAATCATGTGCAGATTTCTTCCAGGATAACTATCTGAAGACTTTCTATCTTGTCATTACCTATAATGGAAGCAGCTTTATCCTTATCGGTGAAAAAGCAAACTTCCCACATCTGATGGGTATTCAAAATAGTACATATAGATCTAACGGCTACAACCAGCCGCAATATCTCTTCAATGATATAATTGGCAGAAAGCCTGTTAGCACAGCAATTATTCCAAATAACATTGCAACTACATCCAAAATGTATAAGAAAGCATTAAACTTTACGAAAAGTACGGATATATTTTGGAAAAATAGCGGTCCACTTACAATCAACTACAATCCTACATTAAGTAGCACAAAGCTGAACAATGTTGATGTACTTCTTACAGACATTAATACTGGATATATGCTTGGATGGGTATCAAATAACAAAATTGCAGTTAATGCAAACATTAACATGGAAAAATACTGCATTTGTACATGGATAGACGAAAGTACTGGAACACAACAGAAAAAAGAAAAATATATGCCAGGTCAGGATGTAGAATTGATCCGTTTTGTCTTTGCCCTCGATGAAAATTCAAATCTTGTTCGTAAAAAAGAGTACACCTACGATCGTTCCCAGAAAAAAGCAATACTTGAATCATGTGCAAGAAACAACAGCAACCTTTTAGTAGATACAATGAATGCACACTACTATAAAGAAATTGCTGTTGCTGATAGTATTCATTGCATAATAAATGGTGTACAGTGCTAAAACATCAGATTCATAAGTTCATTTTTTTTCTGTAATGGAATAATGTTCGTTCTATTGTTTTATAAAATAACTTTACCACTATAAAGTTCAATAAATACCAATGAAGATAAACATACCTTGTAGGCTTATGGCGCATCCGGATAGCTCTCCATAACTTTAAGAAATTCATCAAAATGCTCATCAAATAGTTTTGTAATCTGTGGATCAAACTGACGGCCAGCCTGACTCAAAATTTCCTCTCTCGCCTGTTCCGGAGTCCAGGAATTCTTATAGCAGCGTTTGCTTACCAGTGCATCAAAAACGTCTGCTACAGCTACACATCGCGCATATATATTTATTTGTTCACCTTCTAGCTTTTTTTGATAACCCTTACCATCAAATCTTTCATGATGCTGCTGGGCTATACTGGATGCAATCTGCATAATCTCTCCCGGCGAGTTTTCCAAAAGCTTATATCCATAATCAACATGCTTTTTTATCTCTGAGAATTCTTCCTCTGTAAGCTTTCCAGGCTTGTGTAATATTTCCCGTGGTACACAGATTTTACCTACATCATGCATCATACTTGCTACACTTATTTTCCAGGTTTCCTCTTCAGATAAGCCCATTGCACGACACAGTATTTCTGTATATGCGGCAACACGTTTTACGTGCTGGCCAGTCTCATGACTTTGTGTCTCAACAAGCTCCGAAAGAGAACTAACCATAACCTCCTGCTCTTCGTACAACTCATTATAATTTTTGACAAGGGCTGCAATCAATCTCTGTAGCTTACTCGTTATACTAATACAGATTACTGATATCGCAACAAGCTCAATAACACGAGGTATTATTCCATAAAACAATACACCTCGCAGAGTAACGAGTGGTTCGTCAGGTACAATCTTAAGCCAGAATGCGATCAGATGACTTACTACCATTACAGGAACACTTAATACAGTCGTGTATATGACATATTTGCGCTCACAGTATAAACAGGAAACTACGACTGGAAGAATCAGCATAATAATTACATGATACGATAGAATAGAATACATAATTCCAGACATAATGACCAAAAGCGTCAGGACAAGATATCTTATAAATTTTGAACGCAGCTCCATAATATCATAAAACAAAGTCGGCATTAGCAATATTACTACTGACACAATAAGAGTCGGATACAGTGCAGTAGAAATCTTAAATATGTGCAGCATGTTAAGCAGTATTACAACAATAATCAGCCCCGTTAACGCTCTACAGATAGCTGAAATACGACGGTCCGAATCCTTTTCAAAGTCCAAAATTAAATTATTAGCAAAATTAATCATTTGTATCACCCACAATAATTACGAAAATCACAAGTGCTATTTCCCCATAAAATCCCACAAATCTCCATATCATTATTCACTTAAAGACGCCTTTTGCAAAAAAGCCAGACAATCTTTATTCAATTTTTTCAACTGCTCCCGCGGTTCAACCTCACTTTTCATCTGATCAAGAATGCCTGACAAAATCGGGGAAGCAAGCGATAAGTCGCAAAGTCCCATATGACCAATGCCTTCATAATAGATATTTTCATAACCCTCATTTTCACATTCGAGAAATTTCTTATTATTCAGATACTGCTTCCATTCCTGTAAATGGGAATAACTTGCATCAGAATAAACATTATGAAAGTATTAAGATGGCTACAATAATAAAAAATAAAATTGTCATAGCTTTCTTCATTACTTCCTCTCCAATGTATCTGCTTATTAATACATAAACACTAACGACCGTTTTCTATATTTTATCTAGCAGAGTTTACTGTTGTCAAGGCAAAAAAAACTTTATACCATTTCGGGTATAAAGTTCCTCATATACTTTATTAACTATTTCAACCTGATTTCAAAAAGCCGTCTTACGTTGATGAAACTAGCTCGATATTCATCTCTTTATCCTTTCCTGGCTAAATAAGAATTTTCAAAAATTGCAAATCACGATTATTCCAGCTCTACAATCTGACGCTCATAGTGCCTACTGATCATTCATTTCTTCTTTGATATCTCTTATAAGGCAGTTCAAAAAATCCTTACATTGACCACATCCTTTTGAGGCTCCGGTTGCATCTATTACTTCCTGGAGTGTCTGAGCGCCATTCTTAATAGCATCCTCAATCATTCCGTATGTTACATTTTTGCAATGACATGCTTCCTTACTTCTATTCATATATTGCTGCCTCCAAATACATCTATTTTTTACTTATTTTATCTTTGCATAATCAATTCCACTTATCCACTTCTTTTTCATAGACTGATTCTGTCCTAGAATCAAATAATACCCATTCTACAAGGTCAAAGCTGTTCCCGTTATCCACCAAAAATCTGCTTACTGTCTTTACAGCTATCTTTGCTGCAAGTTCTACCGGAAAGCAATATACTCCGGTTGATATAGAAGGAAATGCTATACTTCTTATCCCATTCTCAAGTGCCAGCTGCATCGAATGGAAGTAACAGCTTGCAAGAAGTTCCTCTTCCTTACTTATGCCACCATTCCAAATCGGCCCCACAGTATGTATCACAAAATCGCATGGCAGCTTGTATGCTTTTGTAATCTTTGCCTGACCTGTCTCACAACCATGAAGAGTCCTACACTCTGCTAAAAGCTCTGGTCCTGCTGCCCTGTGAATTGCACCATCAACTCCCCCTCCTCCTAAAAGAGAGTTGTTTGCTGCATTTACGATTGCCTGAACATCTGTAATTTTCGTAATATCACCTTTTATCGTTTTTATTAAAGACATTAATTCCATACCCTCCATACATCAAAGTGTAAATTGTCATCTAATATTTTCTACTATACCATCTGATAAGCCTTTGCCGCAATCATTATTGCCTGCCGTATTTTTCTACATTATCGTTCCATATATAAGAAATTTATTTGCCGAGATTATTATGTAAGAGAGTAAAGTGATACATTTTAAAGAAACTGTGGAATGGCGTGAGATTATATGTGAAAAATACTGAAAGGCAGTTGACCGTATTGGCCTACTGCCTTTTATATAAACTTGAAATTATCAAATAAGAAAATACTGTATCACATTAAAGAAATATCCAACAATAATAATTCCCACAGTACAAACTGCAATGAAGATACCAAGCAGTTTTGGCTTAATTGCTTTCTTTAACATTACCATAGATGGTAGACTTAATGTTGTAACCGCCATCATAAACGAAAGAACTACTCCAAGCTTTGCTCCCTTTGCAAGCAAAGCTTTGGCAATAGGAATACAACCAAAGATATCAGCATACATTGGCACTCCCGCGATTGTCGCTATAATAACACCAAGTGGATTACCGTTACCGAGGAATCTGACAATAATATCTTCCGGAATCCAGTTATGAATAACGGCTCCAATACCCACACCTATTAGAATATACGGGAACACCTTTTTAAAGGTTTCTCCAACTTTTTCTATCGAATACTTAATTCTATCTTTTACAGTTAATTCTTCCTGCGGAATATCTATGTTTTTTGCATTCCGGATAAAATCTTCTACCTGATTGTCAAGATGAAGTTTTTCAATAAGTGTTCCTCCTAATACTGCAATTACAAGACCAAGTACCACGTATACAATTGCAACCTTCGCTCCAAATATACTCATAAGAAGGATAAGTGAACCGAGGTCAACCATCGGCGATGAGATTAAAAATGAAAAGGTAACGCCTATCGGAAGTCCTGCACTTGTAAATCCCATAAAAAGGGGGATTGATGAACATGAGCAAAACGGAGTCACTGTTCCAAGTAGTGCGGCCAGAATATTAGCTGCAATTCCATGAAATCTTCCCAGAATCTTCTTTGTTCTCTCTGGAGGGAAGAAGCTTTGGATATAGCTTATGATAAATATTAGCGCACAAAGTATCACTACTATTTTTATAACATCATATATGAAAAACTGAATAGAACCACCTATTCTTCCATTAATATCCAAGCCCAGTGTGCTCAATAAATTGCCTATCAAATCTTTGAGCCATTTCATTCCCAGAAATTGCTCCTGAATAAATGTCCACATTATTTTAAAAATTCCTCAATTTCACTACTATTAAGAACCTTTCCCATTGACAC
>JAXJVZ010000335.1:0-7598 GCA_036308285.1 Agathobacter sp.
CTCCTGTTACTTTAAGATATGTAAGTCGGCTTCCTCTGTCGTCTCTTCCAATCTTGTATACCCTTGCTCCAAACTCGTCCGGGTATTCTCCATCAAAGCTGTATTTTTTGAGTCCATCCAGAAATTCTTCTACGCCTTCTAACTTTAATGCTGAACCAAAATAGCATGGAAATGCTTCCCTTTTTACGATTGCATTTTTTATCATTGCCTGTGGAAGCAGTCCATTTTTCATGTATTCATTTAAAATATCTTCATTGCATACTGCTAAATCTTCGTAAGCTGCTTCCATGTTCATAAAATCTATACAAGCGTCTGAGAGCTCGCTCTTTAATTCCGACATAATTCTCTCACGGTCAGTTCCGTCCATATCCATCTTGTTTACGAAAATGAATGCTGGCACCTTGTAATGCTTTAGAAGTCTCCATAGTGTTCTTGTGTGCCCCTGAACTCCGTCAGTTCCACTTACTACAAGTATTGCATAGTCTAACACCTGAAGGGTTCTCTCCATCTCTGCCGAGAAATCTACATGACCTGGTGTATCAAGAAGGGTTACTTCCCAGTCTGGCATTTTGATTCTTGCCTGCTTTGAGAATATTGTGATTCCTCTTTCTCTCTCCTGCGCATCTGTATCGAGATATGCATCCTGGTGGTCTACCCTTCCGAGATTTCTGATTTGTCCTGTACTATATAATAATGCCTCTGTTAATGTCGTCTTTCCTGCATCAACATGGGCTAGAATTCCGAATACCACTGTTTGCCTCCTTTTTGAGTTGTTTGCTATTTCCCCATAATCTATGCATTAATCATATAATTTTAAGCCGAATCTATCAACAAATTATTTTCTTTTCTCCGTCCCCAATGGTATGCTATAATTAAAAGTACTGAAATTTTGGAGGACACTTATGAATAAAAAAGAAGTACTTGAATTAAAGAAAAGATTTAAAAAAGATCAGGCAACTTTTACCCGCTTAGTCGGATGTTATGTTGACTGTAATAAAAATAAAATATGCAAATTCGGTGGAAAATTTTTAACTCTTGAAGAGGATGAATATTTCAAATATCTCGAGATTGCTAACAAAGTGCTTTCCGGAACGGTTGGAAACAATCTTCTTGATTTAGCTTTTCCAATTGAGGAGGAAGAGGTTGGCGGACGCCAGCAGATACTTATGGCTCTCCGTGATACAGGCCTGGAGGATGAGACTCTTCTCGATACATACTATGATCTTGTGATTGATACATATGAAGAAGCAGGTAACTATCTCATTCTTCTTTACCTTGACAGCTATGATGTCCCAAGCCGTACAAAGGACAACATCAATGTGGACGAATCTGAGGAAGTTTATACATATCTTCTTACTGCGATTTGTCCTGTTTCACTTTCTAAGCCTGGACTTGGTTATCTTGAAGGTGAAAAGCGTATCGGACCTCGAATCCGTGACTGGGTTGTTGGCGCACCTGATACTGGTTTCCTTTTCCCAGCATTTAACGATAGAAGTTCGGATATTCATTCTGTTTTATTCTATACAAAAAATACTAAGGAACCGCACTCTGAGTTTATGACAAACGGACTTGGCTGTGGCATTGAGAGAACTGCCACTGAGCAGAAAATGGCTTTCCATTCCATAGTCCGCAATGCACTTGGGCCTGAAGATGAGACTACTATAGATATGCTTCTCGACATTCAGCAGAATTTAAGTGATATGGCTCAGGATTATGCTGAGACTCACGATGAGAATGACCAACCTTTCATGCTAGATAAAGAGGTTATTACAAAGGCTCTTTCTGAAAGTAATATCTCTGAGGATAAGATTAGCAAGATTGAAAAATCTGTAGAAGAAACCTTCGGCGAAAAACTTCCAGCAGCTGAAAATGTTATCGACAGCAAAGCTCTTGTAGCAAACGAAATGCGTTTTGAAAAAATGGCTCTTGAGGATCAGGTTGGCTCTCTTACTCTCGCACTTAATGAGAAAAATACCCAGCTTGAAGAGCGCACAACACAGCTTATTGAAAAACAGGAAGAGATTGATAACTACATTGCTGAGACAAAAACCTATGATGTTGTTCTTCGTGTAAAACCTGAGAAAGCATCACAGATTACTTCTCAGATAATTAATGGGGAGAAGTGCCTTGTTATTCCTATGAAGGATGATGAACACGCAACTATCAATGGAGTAAATACTACTGTTTAGAAAGATAATAGAGAATAGTTTCATATGAAGAATTTTAAAAGAGGTTTAATTTTAGGAATTCCAATTGGTCTTGGATATCTCTCAGTATCCTTTACCTTTGGAATTATGGCTGTTTCATATGGCATGGACTGGTGGCAGGCGGTACTTATCTCTATGTTTACCGTTACTTCTGCCGGACAGTTTGCCGGAATTAACATTATGATGCATCCTGGACAATACTTACAGATGCTTATCTCGCAGCTTACTATAAATGTTAGATATTCATTTATGTCAATTTCAATTTCACAAAAGGCGGATTCAAAATTTCGTGGCATTTACAGATTTATTCTGGGCTTTATGATGACGGATGAAATTTTTGCTGTAGCAAGTCAGGAAGAAAAAGTAAGCAGAAGCTTTTTTGCTGGTCTTTCTGTTCTTCCATATCTGGGCTGGAGCTTTGGAACTTTTCTTGGAGCGATACTCGGAAGTGTGCTTCCTGATAGAATTATGAGTGCACTTAGTCTTGCTATCTATGGAATGTTCGTCGCAATTGTTGTGCCTGAGATGAAAAAATCGCGACCAGTTATTGTGGTTGTAATTATTGCGGTAGCACTTAGCTTTTTGTTCTATTATGTGCCTGCTTTGAAAGGAATTTCGAGTGGACTTACAATTACTGTTTGTGCGATTTTGGCTGCAGTTATTGGGGCAATTTTGTTCCCTGTTGATTCTGAGGAATCGGATGAAACAATAGCTGAATAAATTACTTTAACAGATTAGAGGAAAATATAATGAATAACAGTGTTTTCTGGATATATCTTGCCATTTTATCAGGATCGACATACCTTATTCGTGTCATTCCTTTTGTGGCAATAAAAGATAAAATTAATAATCGATTTATACAATCATTTTTATATTACATTCCATATGCGGTTCTTACCGCCATGACGCTTCCGGCAGTACTTTATGCTACAGACTTTATACTGTCTGCACTTGCAGGACTTCTTGTTGCAGTACTTTTTGCACTCCGCAACAAGAGTCTTACGGTTGTTGCAATTGCAGCTTGTATGACGGTATTCGTTGTTGAACTGCTACTCTAAATTCAAGAATGCTCCAGCGGGCTACGCTGAGGATTTTTGAGCAGTGCTATCATGAAAATAGGCAAGCAATAAAGTCTAGTTAATTAAAAACCGTTGTACTAGAGATAATGTCTGACAATAGAATAGCACATACCTCATATGCGCCCCTCCTGAGAGCCTTATACAGTATGTGCTGGTTCCTTATTGGCAAATTCATCTGGAGTTACTTTTTATTCAAAACAAATACTGATATCTTCTCATTTGCTGAAAAATAATAGTTTCTACCCTTCTCTTTTCTTCCTTAGAATATATCTCTGCATCTTTTATGATTTTACTGACATCATTCTTATTAAATGAAAACTTTAAATTGTATCCATACAATTGTTCAGCAGCATCTAATGTATCTTCAAAACTCTGGCATATAGTCTTTGCCTTTACCTCATCCATCATTATTATAGTGTTTTCACCTATAGGATAATCAAGTGTTGTGTCTGACATTAACCCAGCGCCCTGGTCGAAAAATGGACAGAGTTCAACTTCTCCTTCTCCATTCATAAGAACAGCAATATTATGCATATGCCTATCTTCATTTAAGAAAAAAGCATCAATTGTTAACAGTTTACTCATATAAATTCCAAAATTTTTAAGTTTGGTAAGTTGCTCTACCTGCTCCACAAGATACTTTAATCTGTCTACCGTTTCCGGAATATGCCATACATCTTCCATAAAATTTCTGTTATATTTTGTCTTATATAATCTTTGAAGAGTCACTATTTGCCAATCATCCCTTAAAAAATTAGCACTTTTGGCTCCATTAAATATTGCTCTCTTATATTTTATCTGTTCAGTTTCATATAATACAAATTCATTTTTTTCTAATGTGGATTTATTTAACAGCTGAGAAATAACATATTCTGCCAGCCCCTCATATCCTGTATAATCAGCTTTGTACCATATGCCATCTTTTTCCCATTTTAACTGGTTACCTTTTGATGAATGTCTATCGAATGTTTTGACATTGTCTTCAAATAACTCAACCATTTCTTACCTCTCAATCATTATCCAAAAATCGTCTTCAGCCATTCGTCCCTGTGTTTTACTAATTATCAGCATGGGATCATAAAAAGGGATTCCTAATGCATCCAATTGTATTTTTATTTTATCCCTTGTCTCTGGAAAACATCTTGATTTTAAGAAATCTTCATAATCCTGATATGTTGGCATATTGTTTGCACCAAATGCCCTAAACATAATGTTGTTAACATAATTTTTAATCCAGATTTTCTGATTTATATCATCTACATCTATTAATGTGCATTTTTTATTTTTATACATATACCATAATCTTAATGTACCTTGTGGCTCAGGAATTTCTCTTTCTTTCAACAAGTCATCATTTTCAGATAATAAATCTATAAGCAACACGACTGGTCCTGTTATTTTTTTATCACCTGTCTCCCAACGCTCTATAGTTGGTTTTGAAACGCCTATAATTTTGGCAAATTCATTTTGAGTCATATGGAATTTTTTTCTAAATTTTTTCAGTTCATCTGGAGTTATATATTCTAATACATTATAATCCTTCATATAATCACCTCATCAATATTAAACCATCATTTTGATGGTTTGTAAATATAATTTTACCATCATTTTGATGGTTTTGTTTTAAAAAGCGATGATTTTAATTCTACAGCAAAATCCTCTATATCCCCTCTCAGATAATTAAATAAACTTGAATCCCCCTGATAATTATGTTCTATAAGTTTGTTCAATACTTCAGTTAATGTATTTTTCAAATTTTCTATACCCATCGATTGAATAAGTTTGTGAAGCTTTTCATAATCCTGGGCAACAAGTTCTGTTCCCAATTTCTTACCTATCATCATATGCAAAAGTATATGTCGAAGAATAATGCGGCATATATTGTAGAACTGTTTTCTATAACTTGCCTGATAATTTGTAAGAACTTGTATAATAAAATCCTTTGGCAATGCTCCAAGAAATAATTGCTCCAATGAGATGTATTCGATATATTTTTCAATTGCTGATATTCCTGACAGCTGATTAACAGGGCAAATCGTAGGATAATCCATAGTAATAATTGTATCCTGTGGTGCAAAGTCAGCATCATAATATAGAAAAAAGCCTGATATTGCTTTTGTTACGGCATCATTATAATTTTCATTTTCGTAAGCGTCGAAATCTACAATCATCTCATTGTATGCCTGTTGCGCAAGCTTTATTTTACTTAGAACCGCTTCGTATCCGTAAGCATAAGCATCTTTTGCTGGCATTCTGTCAGCTATTGATACATTATTTTCTCCCTGGCACTGCTGTATACAATAGATTACTGCTCCCATAAGCTGTCTCGCCTGTTCATAGGTAACGGATGTACTTTCCTTGGAAGTATATCTTTCTGTGAGCTTTGCTACAATTGGTATCAGTTCTTCCATTTCATAATCATTCATCCGTGTCTACTCTCCCCTTAATCTTGTAATGCTTTTCCAGATTATAGTGTCCTTCTTCTCTTATTTTTCTGGCAAACGCCTCTAATACCGTCTCCTCAAGATACTCCAGAGAGCCCTGACATTCACCTTCAAAAGCTTCCTTCATATAAGATAATAATTCATCATCCGTCAATATATCCATTGATTCATTTTTATATAAATAAAAAATTTCCTGAAGTCTGGATATTGTTTCTACATAGTCACTCTGTGAAATATAGGCTGAGTCACAAAATGTAAAAATCAACTTCGATAATATTGTTTCTCCAAATTCAATTCTCTGCTGCTCCCTTAGACATTCCTGTTTTTGTTCAACCAGAAATCTTGCATCTTCTTCTGTTAAAACCAGACCATAAGCCTGTGTTTTTTCATTCATGCTTATTACTTTTTGTATCTGATTTGCTTCATTCAATCGTTCAAGCCACATACTTATTCCTTCATTCTTCATCATTATTAATTCCAATAATCCTTAATGGTTTTCTGATTATATATCCTATTTGCATATAATGGTAGACTTGAAAAAATGGCCATTTTGTGGTAATATAACAAAAGAAAACGAGGAAAATTTTTTTATTTTCCTCGTTTTTCATTGCTATCAATGTATTTTATTTACTCCATGATTCTCGTAATTGTTCCATGATTTTCATAATATAAAGTGTTTCCGAATGAGGCATAGATTCACTTTCTAATTTGCCTTGTCTAATCATTTCAATACTTTCTATTACTTCATATTCATAGCCTGTTATCTGCTCTGGAACTTCTATGTGCTTAATCAATTTATCTTCACAATCATATATCTCTATAGATTGCGGGTTATTGATGTTCTCTACAATCATATAACCTTTATCACCATGAAAAATTCCTTTTCTATCAGAACGATTATATATACTATGTGTGGCTACAGCCATTGTACCATTTGCGTATTTAAAAACTAATGTTTCCTGCCCATCCACACCTGTATCAGTAATCATTACAGTGGAATCAATATCTTTAAAATCTTTTCCTAAATGCATGATAATAAAGTTTATTCCATATACTCCGATATCAAGTAAAGCCCCACCTGCTAATTCTGGGCAAATTATTCTCTCAACATTTGATATTGGATATGAAAGGTTACAGGTTACTGTTTTGATTTCACCGATTATTCCTGATGATATCAATTCATCTATCATTTTTCGTGAAGGCATATAGCGTGTCCAAATTGCTTCTGCAAGATATACGCCTTTTTGCTCTGCAAGTGATATCACTTCTTCCGCCTGCTCGGTATTGAATGTGAATGCTTTTTCACAGAGGATGTTTTTCCCATGTTCTATGCATAATTTCATATGTTCATAGTGATGCGAATGTGGAGTCGCTATATAAATCAAGTCGATATTTTCATCTGACACTAATTCTTCATAGCTTCCATAGGCTTTTTCAATCTTAAATTCCTGTGCAAATGCCTGTGCTTTCTCTACATTTCTTGAACCGATGGCATAAAGTCTTGCCTGGTCCATTTTGTTTATTGTTTGCGCCATAACTCTTGCTATTCCACCAGCGCCTAATATTCCTATGTTCATGTTTCTCTTCTCCTATATTTTTAATCTCGTGCATTCCTGCAATCCGTCGGAGGTTTTGATTTCAGTTGGGAGATTGTCCCCTCCACTGAGACCAATATGTTTCGTCTCGCCACTTATAGAAGTGGGAGTCTCCACAACTAGGATAAAAATGCTGCCCCAATCGCCCCATTGACTACAGCAAACGAAATACCTGCTCGACAGTTGCTACCAGATTCTTTCGGGCAACATCAGGTTTCATTGCTTCTTCAAGAGTTGTTACTGTGCGAAGAATTGGAAAAAATGCATCTATGC
>JAXJVZ010000336.1:0-4298 GCA_036308285.1 Agathobacter sp.
CTTCGATTTCCGCTCTGTAGTTAATGCATTTGGTTCGGATGTTGTATCAGTATCACCAGTCTTTGGTCCGGTAAACAGTGCTACAACTTATTATGTAGAATGTAAAATTGTTGAGACACCGGAGTTTACATTAAGTTTTGAGGAAAATGGCGGAAGTGAGATAACAGATATGGCAATAAAGGGTGGTATCAGTCTTGGTAACCTGCCAACACCTGCTAGAACCGGATACAGCTTTGACGGCTGGTATGCAGATAAAGAATTGACAAAGGCATTTGAAGAGACAGTTATGCCAATGGCTGATACTACAATTTATGCTAAGTGGACAGCAAAAGAGTATAATGTAACTCTTCATGTAAACGGAGGAAATGCCTGGGAGAATAAGGAAAGTCCTGTTAAGCTTAAATATGAAAGCAAATATGGAAAGCTTCCGGTACCTACAAGAAGCGGATATGGCTTCGCAGGCTGGTTTACAGAACCGGAAGGTGGTTCTCAGATTAATGAGGATACCAAAGTGACAATTTTGGCAGACCAGACATTATATGCACATTGGAAGGTATTAAAGGAAATTCCAGCTGGTGTATTTGACTTTGGTGAAGCTGAAAGTGGTACATATGTTAAGGGGCAGTCGCATGTAGCTGTGTATGAGTTCAAGCCTGAGGATGGTGAGACATATAAGCTTGACGATTTTACATTTAAGTATATGCGTCAGGGTGGCTCAGATTATGAATCTAATGCGGTAAATGCAGGTACATATAACATAACAATATCAAGACCGGCAGATAACGACTATGCTAAATTTGAGAAGACCTATACTGCAGTAATAACAGTTGATAAGGCGACTCGTACTGCAGAGCAATTTGCAAATGGAAAAATCGTTGAAATAAATAGTGGTATTAATTATGCAGAGTTCAGACTTGATCCTGAGAGTATCGATGATCTGGATACTGAAAAAACAAAGATTGTCTACTCACTGGTACAGAAGACAGAAGATAGCGTAAATACCAGTGAATGTATAATATGTGACGAAGTATCTGTAAATGAAAAGGTAAGAACAAATTACCTGAAGCCGGGAATAGAATATGCAATAACCTTTACACTTACAGGAGATTCAAACTATAATGACTATACATATGATAGTTATTTGACAACTACTATTACAACTTTTCCACATAACACTGATACAAACTGGATAGATTACGCAGAAGAGTATACAGTGGACGAGGAAAACAAGACTGTTACAATTGAGAACGAAGCCCAGCTTGCTTATCTGGCAAAGATGGTAGATTCCGGAAAAAACTATTCTGGATATACATTTACACTTGCTAAAGATTTAAAGATGTACGACCATGCATGGACGCCAATTGGAGATTATTCATTTAAGCAGGGTTTATTGGGGTTCTGTGGTGTGTTTGATGGTAATGGACATACAATTTATGGAATTCATACAAGTGGAAAATCTTATGCCGGATTATTTGGATATACATCTTTTGGTACAATTAAGAAACTGACCCTGTCTGATTCCTATATAAGTGGAAACCTAAATACAGGTGGATTTGTTGGAGCCATGGGCAATGGAAGTAACGTTATTAATTGTGTAAATGAAGCTACTGTAAATGGATTGAATAATACTGACGAGTCTAATGGAACAGGAGGTATTGCTGGTTATATCTTTGGTGGTAATTCCAAGATTTCCTTCTGTGAAAACAGGGGAAGAGTAGATGGCAAATATCAGACAGGAGGTATTGCTGGAATAATTAGTACAGGTAATGTTGTTAACAATGTTAACAGAGGTCCGGTAAAGGGTACAAATAATCATACTGGAGGAATTCTTGGATATATAAGTTCAGGATATGTAATGAATAGTGCTAATTTTGGTTCGGTTACCGGTACAAGCTGTGTAGGCGGTATTGCAGGACAAAACGAAAAGAAGGGCTGGGTACTTAACTGCTACACAGTAGGAACAGTCAATGGTACAGTATCCTATACAGGCGCTGTTGTTGGTAGAAACAGAGATGATGATGGAGCAACACATCAGATTTATTATCTGAAGAACTCAGCAAGTTGTAAGGGTGCATATGTCAATGCTTCAGGTAATAAGACTGGTTCAATGAATGACGGAGATACAAAGCATAATCTCTCAGCAGCATACTTTACATCTCCTACTAGTACTTTAAGCAGGGATGCTGACTGCGGAAGTGAAAATCTTATTTCTGCACTCAACAATTGGGTTAAGTGGTGGAATGACAATCAGTGTAACGCAGTATGGCAGGAAGGTGAGGATGGATATCCTCTACCTACCGGTGAAGTAAATACCGAACAAGGTACAAAAAGATAAAAGCCTCTGGCGGATTGCAGGAATGCACAGAAGAAAATGTCAGCAAAGCTGATGTGCATTACACAGCAGGAACCCTGGAGAGGGATTTAATTAAAATATTCTAGGAGGCCTTCCCATGGGGAAGCCTTCCCTATTTGGAGAAAAGTTATGAACAAAACCATGAAAAAATTTGCAAAAAAAATATGTCTTATGTTTCTGTGTTTGCTTTTGCTGACCGGATGTGTCAAAGAGTCTAAGGATACTGCACCCGTTTTTGAAGAAGCTTCTGATTTGGATACAACTGAAGTTGCAGGAACTGAAAATATGCCAGAATCAATAGATGTGGATGGCGTGAAAATTGCTCTGCTGGATACAGGTATATCTACAAAAGCCATTGATAGTGAGCACATTCTTACAGGCTATAATTACATTACCAGTACAAAGGACACAGAAGATCAAATCAACCACGGTACGGCTGTAGCGAGTGTTATTTTAGGATGCGAAAGTGCCGGGGTTGAGGCGATGGCACCAGATGCATATCTTATTCCACTGGTTATTGTAACAAAGCAGGAGGGAAAGACTATCAGAATATCACCAGAACAGTTGGCTCAGGTTATTCGGGACAGCATTGACATTTATAAGGCCGACATTATAAATGTAAGCCTTGGAATACATGAAGACAACGCCGAACTAAAAGAGGCAGTGGCATATGCAGATGAAAAAGGAATTCCAATAATATCTGCTGTTGGAAATGACGGTGAAAATGGAAAACCATATTATCCCGCTTCGTATGATACGGTGCTTGCAGTTGGTTCCTGTGACAAGGATGGTAATCCTTCTTCGTTTTCACAGGAGGGAGCTAAAGTACTTGCACCAGGGGAGAATATTATGCTTGCCTCGCGAAACGGGGTATCTTACGGAGTGAAGGGAACCTCTTTTTCCACTGGATATATATCAGCGCAGGCAGCAAATATTCTTCTGAAAGAGCCTGCACTTACTCCGGAAGAATTGTTTGAAAAAATCATTGAAATAGGTAAAGATACTCGAAATTAGTAAAGAATAATGCTCAATTTGTCGATATTAACATTATGTTATAAAAAATTTTTCTAAGACTTATAAATTCGCTTTTATCCCTTGAGGTTAAAGGACTACCGAATAGCAAGTATGTGTTTATAAATGCAAAAACTGGAGAATACTTATACCATGATTCCTGTATATAGTCTGATTCAAGAGACACAGAAACTGGTGGAAATAGGAATTAAAATTGGAAACGAGACATCTGAATATTTTACAAAAGTTGTAACACAAACTGAAACAATCGATGAGGAAGTGACAAAGATTGCAAATACGACTATGTCACAGAAGGAGAGAGTGCCGTTGCCAGTGAAGAATTAGACGGACAGGCTATTGTTCTTCGGGATAATATTTCACATTATCAGGTATAATGTAAACATAATAAAAGTATGGAGGTTTTACAATATGGATAACAAAGCAATGTACAAATTAACTTATGGTCTTTTTGTTCTTACTGCAAAAGATGGGGATAAGGATAATGGCTGTATAATTAACACAGCAATTCAGGCGGCTTCTTCGCCGAATCAGATGAGCATTTGTGTTAACAAAGACAATTACACACATGACATGATAGTAAAGACAGGAGCATTTAATGTGTCTGTTATAAGTCAGGAAGCAGATTTTGCTTTATTTAAGCATTTTGGTTTCCAGTCAGGAAGAGATGTTGATAAATTCAAGGATTTTCCGGATTGTAAGACCAGTGCTAATGGAATAAAGTACATTACTAAGGGAACGAATGCTTACCTGTCAGTTAAGGTAAGTCAGACGGTAGACTTAGGCTCGCATACCATGTTTATCGGCGAGATAACAGATATGGAGGTATTAAGTGAGACTGCTTCTGCAAGCTATGAATATTACCAGAACAATATCAAGCCAAAGCCACAGGCTGTCAGAACAACCGAAGATGGGC
>JAXJVZ010000337.1:0-2998 GCA_036308285.1 Agathobacter sp.
GTTCCTTACAGCAGATGATTTCGATGGAAAAATGGGAGCATATCCATATTGGGCATATGTATATGACTACATGACAGAGAATAGTGCTACTAAGGCGGTTGCAGAGCAGAAAGCTAAAGAATATTTTGAAAAGAATTACAATGTAACAGATTTCTCATATACAACATGGTTTGAGGTTTATACAACAACACTTAAAAATGATGCCGGGGAAGCTGTTAAAGATGGAATTGGACTTAGAGCCGGAAAGCCGGTTTATGGTTATGAAGGATGGTGGGGATACGACAGTATGCCTGTTATCAAGGCTACAAATGGTTCTGAGTATCAGACAACAGACTGGGCAGAAGAAATAATTGGAAATTCTAAGAAGAATAATGGAAGTATTGCGCAGTATTGGTTATCAGAGGGATCTGATGGATGGAGACTCGATGTTGCTAATGAAGTATCTGATGAGACATGGCAGAATTTCCGTAAGTCTGTAAAAGCTATGAGCAATGATAATGTAAT
Organism: Agathobacter sp.; assembly: GCA_036308285.1. Lineage (GTDB taxonomy): Bacteria > Bacillota > Clostridia > Lachnospirales > Lachnospiraceae > Roseburia. Next base: position 505 of record JAXJVZ010000337.1, read on the forward strand.
AATCGGAGAAATCTGGGATGATGCAACAGAATATCTTCTTGGAGATATGTATGATTCAGTAATGAACTATGTATTTAGAAATGCTGTATTATCATATGCAAAGGGAGGAAATGCTTCTGAGTCAATGGCAACACTTGAGAAGCTCAGAGAGCGTTATCCAGAGGAAGCATTCTATGCAATGATGAATCTTGTTGATTCTCATGATACAACACGTGTTCTTTCATATTTAGATGGAATTGATGATGATAGAAATCAGAAGGATGTTAATTCTGCATTCCCAACATATGAGAAGACATCTGATTTGGCAAAGCAGAAGCAGTATCTTGTAGCACTTTTACAGTTTACATATGCAGGTGCACCAACTGTTTACTATGGTGATGAAATAGGAATGGTAGGAGCTGATGATCCTGATGACCGTCGTGGCTTCGAATGGGGAAAAGGAAATGAGGCACTTGTAAAATACTATGCAAAGCTTGCAAATATTCGTAGTCAGTACAGTGCTCTTCGCACAGGTTCTGTAGAACCAATCGCAACAGAAAATGAGGCTGTATTAGGATTTGTAAGAAGTGATGATAAAGATACACTTACAGTTCTTACAAATAACTCTGCTGAAGAAGTAAGCTTCGCACTTAAGGTTTCAGAGACAACAAACTATACTGATCTTATTTCTGGAAATGTATATAATGTTGCTGATGGAAAAATTACAGTAAAGATTGCAGCAAATTCAGGTGTAATCCTTACAACAAATCCAAAGCTTATAACTGTTGATGATAAGGCACTTGCACCAGCATTTGATGCTGAGTACGCTGATATGACCAAGCCTGATACAGATTATTCTAAGGATGATGCAGCAGACAAGGATGATAATAAGGATGAAATAAAAGTTGAAAATCCTGCAAAGGTAGAAAATCAGATTTTCGTTGATGCAGTAAACAAAGGTCTTGATGTAGTTATTCCTGTAGTCGATGATAAGGGAAATGAGCTTTATACATGGACATTTGAGAATGAAAATATTGACCTGACTGTATTGGATAAAATCGGATCTCTTGATTTAACTGTTAATTTTGTAACAGCAAAAGAGAAAAAAATTCAATCATCTGTTAATCATCTTGGAAAAGCAATGTTTATTGAAATTCCAAATTATGACGGAAAGCTTCCTGGAAAAGCAACATTAACTGTGCCTGTAGGAAACAAATATAAGAATGGTGATAAAGTATACTTATATTACTACAATGAGAAGACTGGAAAAGTTGAAAAGGTAGGAGATGCTATTACTGTTACTAACAATAAAGTAAGCATTACTATAGATCACTGTTCTGTATATTTCCTTTCAGATAAGGATGATGTTGCGACTAAGGATTCTGCAAAAAATGTTGCTAACACAAATAAAAAACCAACATCAGCTAAGACTTCTGATAATGCAATGCCAATAGTATGGTTGTTCGCATTAATCTTAGGAGCTGGTATTACTTCTTATGAGATTAAGAAAATGACAAAGAAAAGAGCATAAATGCATTAATAAAGTAACTCCTAAAGGAAAATGAGTTTGACTCAGGACTCCTTTAGGAGTTTTTTCATATTTTGGTGATACTTTACTACTATAAAAATGCATAGTAAAATGTAGAATATGAAAAGAGAGGAAGAAGTAGAAATGACAGACAGACTGGTTTTTCATATAGATGTAAATAGTGCATTTCTTTCGTGGGAAGCAGCAAGGCGGGTGAAAAACGGAGAGCCTGATTTAAGAGAGATTCCCTCCTGCATAGGCGGTGATCCAAAGAAGAGAACAGGTATAATTGTAGCAAAATCAATACCTGCAAAAAAGTACGGTGTTACAACAGGAGAACCAATGGCGATGGCTATCCGCAAATGTCCTGATATAGTAAGCGTCCCGGCTGATTTTGATTTGTACGTAAAATGCTCACACGCATTTAAGGCTATATGCAGTGAATATACTCCGGCAATGGAATCTTTTTCAATAGATGAGGTATTTCTTGATATGTCAGGGATGAAGAATATATATCCTGACCCGGTTGCGACAGCCTGCCAGATTAAAGACCGAATAAGGGATGAGCTTGGATTTACGGTGAATGTAGGAATAGGAAGAAATAAGCTCTGTGCCAAAATGGCAAGCGATTTTGAAAAACCGGATAAGGTGCATACCCTTTATCCAGAAGAGATAAAGGCTAAGATGTGGCCACTTCCGGTAGGGGAATTATTCTCATGTGGCAAGGCGTCGACCCAGAAGCTTTTGAATGCCAGAATATGTACAATCGGGGATTTAGCACAGGCTGACCTTGGGCAGTTGAAATATCTTTTAGGAGAAAAGACTGCTATACAGCTTAGTAATTATGCAAATGGAATAGATGAATCCCCTGTACAGCCAGTGCGTGAGGCAATGTCATTAAGATAAGAGAATATGAATTTATGAGCAGATATGTACAAACCAATATATCTGTTCTTTTTTTTTGAAAAATTCTATAAATTTCGCAAA
>JAXJVZ010000338.1:0-5394 GCA_036308285.1 Agathobacter sp.
AGTTTAATGAACGGCTTCATTGATTCATATGGATAAGATAAAAGAACATCCTTCTTTTCTATCTGAGGCATTATAGCTGTTTTCAAATCTATTTCCGGTGTATTTCTTGGACTTCTTTTTTCGTAAAACAGTTCTGACTTTTCGCTCAGATAATTCTGAAGCTGGAAGACAAATGACATATCAAGTGGAGTGTCAACATTAATGAAATGATCTGTGCCTATCTCAAGATAGTTTGACAACTCCCGCTTTGCTTTGTCATTTATTTTTCTGCTAAGCTCTGCTCTTACCGGGGAAAGCTTGTTTCTCTTTTTAATAAGATGCTCCATTACGTCTCTATAATCAAGATCCTCATCATATACACCTGAGGCGTCTATGTCTGCATTTCTTGTTACTCGCATTATTGCTTTTTCCCGAATTGTATATTTGCTATATAATTTCGATACAAAATGAAGAATTAATTCTTCTGAAAGCATAAATGTTCCCGGTCTTGTCGGTATCTCTATAAGACGCTTAAATACAGTATTCTGACATGGTACTATTCCAATTTTATTCTTGCCTTTTTGTGTTTTTAAAAGCACAATTGCATACAGCTGCTTATTGTTTAAAAATGGAAAGGGATGCTGCTTTCCAATTATCATTGGTGAGAGGAATGGCGCAATCTGGTTATCAAAATACTTTTCCAACTCTCTTCCTTCATCATTTGACAGCTTGTTGAAATTGATTATTCTGATTCCCTGTGGCTCTAATTCTCCCATTAACTGCTCATATATTTTGGCTTTTTTCTTTTCAAGATTCTTAGTCTGCTTAAGAATTTCTGTAACCTGTTCTTCGCTGGTCATTCCTGTTTTATTCTCAGTAATCTTTTCTTTTGAGTTCATCTGAGTCATAAGAGTTCCGACCCTTACCATATAGAATTCATCCAGATTTGTCTGGAAAATTGAAGCAAATAATAAGCGCTCTGCCAATGGCACTCTTGAATTTGCAGCTTCATCTAATACCCTCTCATTAAAAGAAAGCCACGATAATTCTCTATTTGTATAACAATTATTTTTTACCTTACTCATTATATTTATCTCTCCTAATATGCTAAATATTTTTTTAATAATTATTCTTGTAAGACACCTCATTAATAAACCTCAATAATTGTGCTTTTTTATTCCCCCAGGCTTATTCCAAGGGCTCTTACCTCGTCAAGAATCTTTGCATTCTTTGGAACCTTTTTTAATTTTCCAGCAACCTTGTCTAAAGGAATTTTTACAATTCTCTGATTTACATACCCCATCATGATTCCGTATTCTCCTGCAAGAATACTCATTCCAGCTTTGGCTCCTAATCTTGTGGCAAGAACCCTGTCATATGCATCTGGTTTTCCTCCTCGCTGTGTATGGCCTGGTACTGTTACTCTTACTTCTTTTCCAAGCTTTGCTGAAATTTCGTCTGCAATTGAATATGCAATTGATGGGTATTTTGACTTTGCTATTTTCTTTCGATATTCCTTCTTTGTAAGCTTTGCGTCTTCTTTTGAAATTGCACCTTCTGCTACTGCGAGGATTGTAAATTTCTTTCCTTTGCTCTCGCGCTCTTTTATCGCATTGATAACAGTATCTATGTTGTATGGAACTTCTGGAATCAAGATGATGTCTGCACCTCCTGCAATTCCTGCCCAGAGTGTAAGCCAGCCTACCTTGTGTCCCATTACCTCGACTATAAATACTCTGCCATGTGATGATGCTGTTGTGTGAATACAATCGATACAGTCTGTTGCGATGTCAACTGCACTTTGAAAACCAAAGGTCATATCTGTTCCCCATAAGTCATTATCAATGGTCTTTGGCAATGTAATTACGTTTAGACCTTCTTTTCTTAACAGGTTTGCTGTTTTGTGGGAGCCGTTTCCTCCAAGAATTACCAGGCCGTTGAGTTTCAATTCCTTGTAGGTATTTTTCATCTTTTTGATATTTCCAATGCCTTCTTCTGTTTGCGTAAGCATTTTAAAAGGTGTTCTCGAGGTTCCTAATATCGTTCCACCTATGTTAAGTATTCCCGAGAAATCATTCTCGGATAATAGTCGGTATCTTTTGTGAATAAGACCCTGATAACCGTCTAAAAATCCGTAAATTTCTACATTCTTACTCCCGCTAAATAAGCATTTTGCAACACCTCTCATTGCTGCATTTAATGCCTGACAGTCACCACCACTTGTAAGCATTCCTATTCTCATTATCTTAAAGCCTCCATTGCCAGTCTGTTTTCCTCTTCTGTCTCTTTTATAAGAAGATCAAATCCTATTCCCTTTTGTGCCATCTCTACGAGATTTACACAGCTGTTTCCCATTCTGTCGATGTCATGCAGAATATTGTTGTAGATTGGTGTAATCTTTGCACTGCATTTTTTCTTTCCTACTCTTGCTATATGATTGCGACGCATTTTATCATCCAGCTGCATGAGTTCTTCTTTTGTTTTCTGAATATTTTTAAGGCTTGCCCCTTCACCATTTTCAATAATTTCTACTGCATAGCTATACATGTAAATTATGAGTTTGAGAGATTTCTTTAAGTCCTTTAGAGCTTCTTTTGACAATCCGCTTTTCTTATTTTTCTGGTTTCTTATTACCTCTAAGAGATCTTTTCCAAGATAACCAATTCTGTCTATATCACATAGTATGTACAAAAGTCCTGCGGATTCATTTGCCTGTTCTTCTGTCATAACACCTTCGGCAAACATGGCTGAAAGATAGTCATTAATTTTCTCTGATAAACTGTGAGCTATTTCGGCTTCTTTGATAATTTCACTAAAATGTTCATCTTTATCGTTTTCTGTTAAATTGTTTATCTTCATTAAAACATCACTTACATCCTGACTAACCCTAAGCACCTCTTTTGATACCAGATGAAGTGCTGCTGATGGCTGTGATATGAGGTTTGCATCCAGATATTTTGGTTCATCCGGTAATACAACCATTCTTGCTTTTCGGTCTGGAATTATTGCCATTACAATTTTTACAAGTAATCCGATAAGTGGAAGCCATATTAATGTCATGACAATATTAAAAGTGGTATGGGCATTTGCAATCTGTCTTGCGATTACTTCAACTTCAACTCCCTTTGGCGATATATATTGTATAAATGCTGCAAATGGTTTGATTATCCATATGAAAATTAATGCACCTGATATATTAAATACACTATGCGCTACTGCTGTTCTTTTTGCATCCTTACTCTGTCCAACTGAGGCAAGGAGTGCTGTAATTGTCGTTCCGATATTATCTCCTAAGAGAATCGGTATGGCTCCTGCTAATCCGATAATACTTGTTGCTCCGTCTGGACCTGCCTGTGATGCAAAATTCTGAAGAACTGCAATTGTTGCACTACTACTTTGAACAACTAATGTCATTATTGTTCCTAAACATACTCCAAGAATTGGTATTCCTGACACTTTACTCATAAGGTCTGTAAATACAGGGCTGCTTGCTAATGGTTTCATTACGCTTCCCATGATTTCAATTCCTTCGAATAATAGTCCGAATGCAAATATTGTCTGACCGATGTTTCTAATTTTTTCTTTTTTGCTTACAAAAAATATGATAAAACCTAATGCGATGAATAAATATATGTAGTCTGTAATTTTAAATGCGATAATCTGAGCTGTCATTGTGGTTCCGATGTTTGCTCCAAGGATGATTGAGATTGCCTGTGGTAGTGTCATTAATCCAGCACCTACAAATCCAATTGCCATTACTGTAGTTGCACTACTACTCTGCAAAACTGCTGTTGTAACTGCTCCGGCTAAAGCTCCAAGCAATGGATTTTTTGTGAGCATTGATAATATTTTCTTCATTTTATCTCCTGCAACTTTTTGCAGACACTCACTCATCATGTTCATTCCAAAAATGAAAATGGCCAGTCCACCAAACAATCCAAACAAGACTTTTATTGTATCGTTCATCTTTTATTCTCCCTTCAATGCATTCCACGAAGTAATTTTTCCACTGTATATGTCCACTAGTTCCTTTTTAGATATATAATTTATTGGATTTTGTTGATTGACAATTATTACTATCTGATCATCAATTACATTTTTTATGCTAAGTAATTCGTTTTCATAATCTGTCAGATTTCTTGAAACCATTCCCAAATCATATTCCCCGTTTAAGGCTCCGTTTATTCCATCTCCTGAATCCGTAGTGACAACTGCAACTGTTGCATTAGGATTAAGCTTCATGTATTTATCTGCTAAATCCTGAATCATATTAGCCATTGAACTTGAACCGCCAATTTTGATTGTTCCTTCTGATTTATCAGATAAAAAAGAAGCATTTTCATCTTTTGCAACTCTCTGCACATATCTGACAAAATCATTTTCGACCTCATTTAATTCTCCAATGTAGACCATATTAAATGGTCGTTTGATTTTTTCATTGGATTCTACGATGTAGCAGTTTGTTCCATCTAATAATGTTTCTTTAGAAATATAACCAATTGCATTTAAATTCTGACTTACAAAATCAACAACTTCGTCATTTCCATTTGCTTCGTAACATTTTTCAGAAATATCTGTTGTATCTGCCACTAATTCAGTAAAAGCCTGACGCGTTCCAGACTCTTCCTCTCTAATGCAAACTGATATCTCACCTAACTCCTTCAAATTCATTGATTGGCGTTCATCCTTAATCTGATTTTTCCCGCACCCCATAAGACAAACACACAAAATAATTGGTATTACTATCCTTTTCAGTCGCATTTACATCTAACCCACCTTTCGTTTGTAAAGATTTAGTGTTTTAACTATATCAGCCTGATGTAAAATCTTATGGACTTCTTTTGTAAATTGTATGAAAAATATTTGTAAATCGTCTTACAATCTTTTAACTGCATCCATTGCAAGCTCGGAACGCTCACATTCGTCCGCCGATAATGTAATTTGCCAGCAGTAGGGACTGCCTTTCATATACTTTGCGGCATAGCTTAATCCATTGGTTTTTTCATCCAGAAATGGTTTATCTATCTGCTTTGGATCTCCCAGAAGAATAATTTTAGTTCCAGCTCCGGCTCTTGTTATTATTCCTTTTACCTGATTTGGAGTCATGTTTTGCGCTTCGTCAATTATTAAATAGGTCTTTACAATTGATCTTCCTCTTATAAAATTAAGTGCTTCTGTCTGTATTATTCCCCGTTCAAATACTTCCTGAATTTTGTCTGAGAGCTCTGCTTCATCGTCATATCGTCTCTCAGCATCTGAATCTATAATCTGCTCTAAGTTATCTATAATAGGACGCATGAGTGGAGCAATCTTTTCCTGTTCATCCCCAGGCAAAAATCCGATATCGTCATCAAACTGGGCGTTTGGTCTGCAGATTATTATTCTTCTATATTCACCAGTCATGTTGTTGTATAC
>JAXJVZ010000339.1:0-1636 GCA_036308285.1 Agathobacter sp.
CAAAAATTTCACTCATTAAAATGATTTTTTCCAAATCAGGTGTTGTCTGCTCGCTTTCCCATTTTGAAACCGCCTGTCTTGATACACCGATCGCATCTGCTAACTGTTCCTGTGATAAACCTTTTGTCTTTCTTAAGGTTTGAATTCTATCTGCAATGTTCATATTGCTGACCTCCTTTGATTTTTGTAATGCAATTATAGCTACGATTGCGGTTGCAATGCCACCATCATTAGCTTGAATAGTGTCAACCAGCTGGTGCCTTTTATGTAATTTATTGATTTCTACCATATTTAAGATTTTTTTCATATAATAGCACAAAAAATAAGTTGGTGCATTTTTCATACACCAACTTATTGACTTGGCCATTTGGAATGGTTACTTTTTCTTCTTGAATATAATTGCTACCGCAGCTGCAGCAACAACTACAATTGCACCTATTACTACAAATACCATGTAATTAACGCCAGCCTTATCAGTGTCTCTAACCAATACCATAGAAGAAATTGGAGCTACCTTAACTTTTCCAGATACGTTCTTGATTTTATCTGTTCCAGCCTGCTCGTCGTTAATACATACTGTCCATCTTCCCTTAGGAAGCTCTACTGTTGTGTCTTTGTCGTTTGCGTTGTAAACCACAAAAATCTCTTTTGCAGTTTCGTCTTTAACCTTTGTTCCGTCGATGTCAAAGGCAACAACATTCTTGTCTAATCCATCAACAACTTTTACAGCTGCTGCTACCTCTTCTGCTGTTGAAAGGCGAAGTGCTGCATGTGCTTTACGGAATGAGATGAGTCCTTTATAGTAATTAAATACATCCATGTACTCTTCATTATCAAGATCACTCCATTTTAAACTGTTTACTTCATCTCCTGAGCTGTAACTGTTTGAGTTAAATGTTCCATCCTCGTTTGGCTTAGAACGAAGCATTTCTTCTCCTGCCTGTAAGAATGGTACACCTTCTGCTAACATGTACATTGATGCGGCAAGGTTATTCATGCGGATTAAATCCTCACGACTTGCATCTGTTCTTGACACCTGTAATCTATCAAACAATGTATTGTTGTCATGGCATGATGCGTAGTTGATTGTCTGTGATGGGCTTGGACACCATGAGTCTGCTCCTAAGAAACAATCCTGCATCTTTGACTCCATTCCATTTGCGCCTGATACGAATCCTGTCTCTGTTGAATCAAATACATTTCCCTTTAATCCGTCACGGATTGAATCGTTAAAAAATGCAAAGTTTGGCATTTTGTCTGCGTTAAACATTGTTGCAAGAGTAACATTATCCTTTGTTACATTTGTCTGCATATCCCATCCTTCACCGTAGAAGATGACATCCGGGTGTGTCTCGTGTACTGTCTCTACAACCTCATTGATTGTCTCTGCATCGAGAAGTCCCACAAGGTCAAAACGGAATCCATCAATATGGTATTCATCTGCCCAGTAATTTACTGAGTCAACGATAAACTTCTTAACCATTAAACGCTCTGAAGCTGTGTCATTTCCACATCCAGAACCATTTGAATAGCTTCCGTCCTCATTAACTCGTGAAAAATATCCAGGTACTAATACGTTATAACTGAAGCTCTCTGCACTCTGAACATGATTGTATACAACATCCATTACGATACC
>JAXJVZ010000340.1:0-8317 GCA_036308285.1 Agathobacter sp.
CTTCTCTTAGCCTCTGAGAAAGAAGCCTCAATTAATCTGTAATCATATACTGCAAGTTCCGCTGCAGCCGAAGGCGTTGGTGCTCTCATGTCAGCAACATAATCTGCAATAGTCCAGTCTGTCTCATGTCCAACTGCTGAAATTACAGGAATCTGACAGTCAAAAATTGCACGTGCTACGATTTCCTCATTAAAAGCCCAAAGATCCTCTATCGAACCTCCACCTCGACCTACAATAATAACATCAACGCCTATGTGCTCTAATGCCCTTATTCCATTAACAATACTCTCAGCCGCACCATCGCCCTGTACTAATGCCGGATACAAAATAAGCTGCACATAAGGATTTCTCCTATAAGAAATATTACGTATATCCTGAACCGCAGCACCAGTAGGTGCTGTCACGATTCCTATTCTCTTCGAATACTTTGGAATCGGCTGTTTATATTCAGGTGCAAACATACCCATTTCTTCAAGTTCTCTCTTAAGCGCCTCGAATTTCAGATACAGATTTCCTTCACCATCAAGTTCTATCTCTCTGGCATATATCTGATAGCTTCCGCTTCTCTCATAGATTTCTACGGAACCCGTTACTATTACCTTATCTCCTTCCTTCATCTGGAAGTTAAGTCCGCGTCTGTTTCCCGCGAACATAATTGCACTGATTGTTCCAGCCGAATCCTTAAGCGTAAAATAAATATGTCCGCTTGAATGGTATTTACAATTCGACACCTCACCCTTTATGCTAATTCTGTGAAGTAAAAAATCCTGAGCAAACATATTCTTTATGTAGTTGTTAACCTGCCCTACTGTATAAACATTCTTTGTCATGCGAATTTTGCTAAAAGTCCGTTCACAAATGCAGCCGAATCATCTGTTCCATACTGCTTTGCAAGTTCAATTGCCTCGTTAATTGCAACCTTTACCGGCATCTCTTCCTCGTACTTAATCTCATATACTGCAAGACGAATAATTGCAAGATCAGCCTTACTCATTCTGCTTGTCTTCCAGCCTGTAGACTTCTCATTAATCTGTGCATCAATTTCCTCAAGATGATTAAAAATATCTGCACACTTATCCTTGATATAAATAAAATCCTTCTCTTCTATCTCACCAAGCTCATCATGGAAAAGTGCAAACTGCTCATCCATATCCTCTCCACAATGAAATTCAATTCTGAAAAGTGCTCTAAAAATGTTCTCTCTAATCTGTCTTCTTGTCATGATTTTTTCCTTTCAAATTAAGAACAAAGAAATACTTTGTCACTTCCTAAATAACATAAATAAAGGATGCCATAAGGCACCCTTTATTATACTACAAATATGAATATTTAAAAAGTATTAATTCTCACTCATATCTACACTTGCAATACGAATATTTACTATTGCAACTCCAAGACCTGTCATATTCTCAATTGTTGTCTTGATTTTATCCTGAACCTTAGCAGAAACCTCTGGAATGCTGTAACCATAATCGATATTGATAGCAACATCAACCTTTACCTCATCCTCAATAACTTCTACCGAAATACCCTTTGCAAGGTTCTTCATGCCAAGCTTACTTACAATTTCATTTGTAATATTACCTGCCATTGAGCTTACACCTTCAACCTCTGTTGCAGCTAATCCGGCAATTATAGCAACTACCTCATCTGCAATTTTGATTTCGCCAGTCTCATCTGATTTGATGTTGAAAGTCTTTCTATTTTCAGACATAATTCCAAGTCCTCCTTAAATCAACTATACTGTCTGTCCCTTGGCAACATATACCTGGAAGGAATCGTTACCTGTAAGAGATTTGTTAGGTGATACGCATACATTCTTATCTGTGATAACATACTCAAGCTGTGCCCCCTCCTGAATAACTGTATCCTGCATGAGAATACAATTCTTAACAACGGCACCCTTCTTAACCTTTACACCTCTTGCAAGGATACTATTCTCAACAGTACCTTCAATCACACATCCATCAGCGACCATGACATTCTTAGCCTTTGCACCCTTAATATATCTTGTCGGGTTATCATCTCTGATCTTTGTATAGATTGAATTTCCACCCTTAAAGAGCTGATCTCTGTTCTCTGCATTAAGAAGCTTCATATTCTCATCGAAGTAGCTCTTAAGATCTGTAATCATGGCTACATATCCGTCATACTTAAATGCCTGAATATTAAGAGTATCTGTATGCTGTGCAAGAAGATCTCGTGTAAAGTATGAGAATCCATGCACATATGCATCCTCGATAAGTGCAATAAGCTTCTCTCTCTCAAGAACATATACATTCATACAGTAATTTACTTCACCCTTAAGCTTAGAGTTAATATAAATCTTACGTACTCTATTATTCTCAATATCAAGAGTATAATACAAATCTTTGTTATTTGAATTTGGTCTTGTAAAGATTTTTGGAATCTCCTGTCTTCTGTACATTAATGTAACATCTGCACCACTCTTCTTATGAGCTTCGATAAACTGTCTGAAATCAAAATTAAATGCAAAGTTACAATCTGACATAATAACGTATTTCTGCTGACACTTCTTCAAGTATCCCTTCATGCTCTCGAGAGCCTCAATACGTCCTGAATATACCTTAATCTGTCTCTGTGCATATGGAGGAACAATATTAAGTCCGCCATTCTTTCTTGCAAGGTCAAACTCCTGACCTGATCCAAGGTGATCCATTAATGAATGATAATTCTGCTTAACAATAAGTGAGATATTATCCATTCCGCTATGTACCATACTGGAAATTATAAAATCTGATAATCTGTATCTTCCTGCAAAAGGAATAGATGCCATAAGACGCTCAGTCACAAGCTCTGGTAAAAGAGCATCATAGCTGTTTGGGAAAAGAATTCCAATTGCTTCATCGTTGTTCATATTTAACATTGTGTCTGGCCCTCCTCTACATCTTCATAAACCATTGCTTCTGGTCCGATAACAGCATTTGCGCCAATCTTAACACCAGGTGCAATTGTTGCAATCTTTTTAATAACTGAAGACATGTCAGGTATCTCACCAACAACTGCATTCTCTCCGATAACAGCATTCTCTGCAACGATACAACCTCTTACCTTAGCACCCTTCTTGATAACTGCATTGCCCATTACAACAGCACCATTTACCTCAGCGCCTTCTTCTACTGTAACACCACTAAAGAGGATTGAATGATCAATCTTTCCATCAACGCTACATCCATCAGTAATAAGTGACTCAGAAATCTCTGCATGCTCTCCAACAGTATGTCCTGTATGACCACTGTTACGGCTGTAAATCTTCCAGTTCTCGTCAAAGAGGTTAATACCACTCTTCTCTGGATCAAGAACCTCCATGTTAGCTTCCCAGAGTGATGGGATTGTTCCTACATCCTTCCAGTATCCTTCAAAACGATATGCATACATCTGACGTCCATCACGAAGTAAGTTAGGAATAATGTTATTACCAAAGTCATTCTCAGAATTTGGATCTGCCTCATCCTCGATAAGATACTTCTTAAGAATATCCCAGTTAAAGATATATATACCCATAGAAGCAAGATTAGACTTAGGCTCCTTTGGCTTCTCCTGGAACTCTGTAATCTTATCATTCTCATCAGCTACCATGAGTCCGAAACGTGATGCATCTTCCCATGGTACTTCCATTACTGCAACAGAGAATTCAGCGTTCTTTTCCTTGTGGAATCTCAAGAAATCACTGTAATCCTGCTTACAAATCTGATCTCCTGAAAGAATAATTACATATTCAGGATTATATCTCTCGATAAATGCAATATTCTGATAAATCGCATTAGCTGTTCCCTTATACCAGTCTGAGCCTGTTGCTCTCTGGTATGGTGGAAGAACATGAACGCCTCCATATAATCTGTCCAAATCCCAAGGCTGTCCATTTCCAATGTACTCATTAAGTACAAAAGGCTGATACTGAGTAAGAACTCCTACTGTATCGATTCCTGAATTAACGCAGTTCGATAATGGGAAGTCAATGATTCTATACTTTCCACCAAATGGAACTGCAGGTTTTGCCAGTTTCTGTGTCAGTGCATAAAGTCGAGACCCCTGACCACCAGCTAAAAGCATTGCTACAAGTTCTTTTGCCATTTCGCAAAGTACCCCTTTCTATAATATAAATCTGATATTATTAATACATCATAATACTATGAATATCGTACCACATTTTAACCGTTGTGAAAAGTGATTATTTTCTGATAATTTCATCTATATTAATAAATTCATATGGTGTTTCCTGATATACATAATAATTAAGCCAGTTTGAATACAAAATATTACCATGTGAGCGCCACTGAAGCAATGGTTTTTGTGTATCATCATCATCCGGGAAGTAATTAACAGGAGGTTCAATTGGAAGCCCCTTGTTCTTATCTCTCATATATTCATTATACAAAGTCATTCTGTCATACTCAGGATGTCCCATAACAAATATTCTCTTTCCATCCTGATCGATAACTAAAAATATTCCTGCTTCCTCTGACTCTGCTAAAATCGTAAGTTCTTTATGCTCTAAAACATCCGCGGTTCTTACCTCTGTATGTCTTGAGTGCGGAGCATAGAACAAATCATCAAAGCCTCTTACAAGCGGCACCTTTCTGTTTTTAACCCTGTGTGGAAATACACCAAACATTTTCTTATCAAGAATATGCTTATTGATTCCATAGTGATAGTAAAGCCCTGCCTGAGCTCCCCAGCAAAGGTGAAGTGTACTTGTAACATGAGTCTTGCTCCACTCCATTATCTGGCATATCTCGTCCCAGTAATCAACCTCTTCATAATCCATAAGCTCTACCGGAGCACCTGTAATGATAAGACCGTCAAAATTCTGCTCCTTTATCTCATCAAATCCCAAATAAAACTTATTAAGATGACTCATGGACGTATGTGTTGCTACATGTGTCTTTGTGGCAACGAAGGTAACATTAACCTGTAATGGTGTATTTGAAAGTGATCTTAATATCTGTAATTCAGTGTCTTCTTTAAGAGGCATCAAATTAACAATTGCAATTTCAAGCTGTCTGATATTCTGATGAATTGCACGATTTTCGTCCATCACGAATATATTTTCTTTTTCAAGTATTTCCTTTGCAGGAAGTGCATTTTGTGTCTTAATTGGCATTTACTCAGTTCCTCTTTTCTAGTTGCCAAACATTCCAAGGAAATCCTCCTCCGATATAATTGGCACCCCTAATTCCTTTGCTTTTTTATTCTTTGACGATTCAGAAAGCACATCATTGTTAACAAGGTAGCCTGTCTTTTTTGAGACACTTCCTGCAACCTTGCCGCCTTCTGATTCTACATATGCTTTGAATTCATCTCTGTTCTTGAAATGGAATACATCCCCGGTTATTACAAATGTTATTCCAGCGCATTTTCCGGCAGAAGTATCCTTCACTTCGACCTTCTCTATATCAAGCTCTTTTAAAAGATTATCAAGAGCTCTTTTATTCATCTCTTTTTCGCACCATTCAAGTATTGAATTAGACTTCTCGGCACCTATTCCGTCAATGTCCTCAAACCCTGTCTTATTCTCCATTCGTTCAAGGAATCCTTCGAATCCGATGGAATTAATAATCTTCTTTCCGGCATCAATTCCTATCATTGGAATACATAATGCGAAAATAAAATTAACCGGATGAATTTTCCTGCTTTTCTCAATAGCCGCTTTCATATTGGCGCAGGACTTCTCTCCAAAACCTTCCAGTTTACTTATCACATCAAAATGCTCTGACAAATGATAAATATCTGCAAATTCGCGAATAAAACCTTCATTTATAAATTTTAACATTGTTTGGACAGAAAGTCCATCAATGTCCATTCCACTTTTGCTGACAAATCTGGTAAATTTTTTTACATTTTTCGCAGTGCAGTCAGGATTGGTACAGTGTAATGTTTTTGTACCACTATTTTTACTTACTCTTATCTCTGTCGGGGCATGGCAAACCGGACATTCCGTCGGGATGGACAGCTCCCCATGAGCATCTTTTACTGCTATACATTTTGGAATAATTTTATTAGCTTTAATTACTGAAAGAGTACAATTCTCCTTCACTCCTAATCTTTCTATTTCGCTCAGATTACAAAGTGATGCCCTTGATACAGTTGTTCCTTCTATCTGTACAGGTTCAAAAACTGCTACAGGTGATATTGTTGACACTGCACACGACCATTCAATATATGAAAGCTTTGTATCTACCGCTTCATCCTTCCACTTGAAAGCAAATCCTGCTCTTGTGGCATGATGTCCGGTCACACTTCCACCTGCCGCATATTCTGTATCATCATAACATATTACAAGTCCGTCAACAGGAATGTCCATCTGTCCGCTTTCCACCTTCTTTGTCCAGCGTTCTATTGCTTCCTCAATGCCCTTTGCATCAGTCATTTCTCTTTCAACTACTGTAAATCCCATATCCTCAAGGAACTGCATTCTTTCTCCCCAGGATGTGATTTCATCATCTGTATGGACCAGGGTAAATGCATTAAAATGAACATGTCTCTGCTTAACCTCTTCTGAATCATCTAAGTTAAGCGTTCCAGATGCCAGATTTCTTGGGTTGGCATATTTTTCATCCTCATCCTCTATCATATCATTAATCTGTGCAAAATCAGTATATGATATTGTAGCCTCCCCACGTACCACCATATGACCTTTGTAATCGATTGTCAGAGGAAACCCTTTGATTGAATTTTTCAGGAAAGTTATATTACTTCCCACTGTTCCGTTTCCCCGTGTAAGTATTTTGGTAAGCTTTCCATCGTCATAAGTAAGAACTAAAGTAAGTCCGTCAAGTTTCCATGATAACCATATATTTTTATCTGATGCCCACTCCTGTAATGCTGAGACTTCTTTTGTTTTTGCAAGAGAAAGGGCTGGGTATTCATGTGCTTCCCTGTCTGAAGATTTCTCCTCATATCCTGTATTCTGTGTTGGACTGTTTGATAAAACTATACCAGTTTCTTCCTCGAGTCTGCCAAGTTCATCAAACATCTGATCCCATTCGTAATTGGACATTATCTCATCCTGTCCATTATAGTAGGCATCCGATGCCTTATTAAGCAGCTCTACTAATTCGTTAATTCTTTGTTTTTTATCCATTATAAACTCCCACCCGCTTATTTTTTCCAACCGGCTCATTTGATGATTCCTTAATAAGAGCCTGAAGCTGTCTGTACTCCGAATCTGTTACCGGTCTGTATTTTCCGATTTCAAGATCTCCTAAAGAGATATTCATAATTCTGACTCTTTCTAGTTTTCGTACTCTATATCCAAAGTATTCACACATTCTTCTGATTTGTCTGTTATAACCCTGAGTCAGAATTATCTTAAACTGATTCTTACCCATTTTTTTGACGTGACATTTTCTTGTTGTTACGCCAAGCTCCACAAGAGGTACTCCACCTGCTAAGCCCCTGATAAAGCTGTCACTGACAGGCTTATCAACTGTTACTATATATTCCTTCTCGTGCATGTTTCCAGAGCGCATCATTTTGTTAACAATCTCACCGTTATTAGTAAGCAGCAGAAGCCCCTGTGAATCCTTATCAAGACGCCCTATAGGATAAATTCTTTTTGGATAATTAATATAATCAATTACGTTATTCTTTTCTCTTTTCTCTGCTGTACACACTATTCCAACCGGCTTATTAAATGCTATAAGAATCATTTCCTCTTCTTTTAACACTTCTCTTCCATTATATGTGACAAGCTGGCCTGGCAGAACCCTGTCTCCACAGGTTGCAACATTTCCATCTATCGTAACATTTCCGGCTTCTATCTGTCGGTCAGCCTCTCTCCTCGAGCAAACCCCCGCCTCACTTAGAAATTTGTTAATTCTTACACTTTTATCTTCCATTTTTAAATGCTCCTATATTACACTCCATACATTTTTCTTCGCCGCAGAGCGTTTTTATATATAGAAAAAAGGAGACCCTTTCACAGGTCTCCACATTCTTACTGTACTACCGGCTCTAAGAATTCTGTCTTAACATAACCCGGAGTTCCATTAAAGTCAATTATTGTCCACTCGCCATCTTCACCTGTCTTATTAAGAAGCGCACCCTCTCCGTATACACCAATAAGTGCTCCTTCTTTACTTGCTCTGTCTCTTACATTAACTACATCTAAAGTCTTGTAAGTTGTTGTAGCAGGTGCCTGTGGCTGCTGTTCCTGCGGCTGCTGTGGCTGCTGTTCCTGCGGCTGCTCTTCCTGTGGTGTCTCCTCCTGTGGCTGCTCTGGCTGTTCTTCCTGTGGTGTCTCCTTCTGTGGCTGCTCTTCTTGTGTATCAGCAACCTGATTTGCAGTTATTGA
>JAXJVZ010000341.1:0-5016 GCA_036308285.1 Agathobacter sp.
GATGTTAACTACGAGAACGGAATGGGAGTTTCAATCGGACGTCTTAGAGAAGATACAGTATACGATTGGAAGTTCGTTGGATTATCTCATAACACAGTACGTGGTGCTGCAGGTGGAGCTGTACTTTGTGCAGAACTTCTTAAAGCACAGGGATATATCACAAAGAAGTAATTAAAATTTAATCATAATACGAAATGAGCTCTGAAATTGTAAAATATTGCGATTTCAGAGCTTTTTATATTGGGATAAAAGTTAAAATGTGATATAATCGAAGAAGCGCACAAATAGGAGGTTATTATGGAAGCAAAAAAGACTGATTTAGCAAAACTTGAGGAATTATATAAAACGAGTGGCAATCAGCTGGTTGTAATGTATGGAAGAAAAGGCTGCCAGAAAGAGCAACTAATTAGAGAATTTATTTCAGATAAGAAATATTTTTATTATAGATGTAGACAGGCATCTGCTCTGGAACAGAGTAACATGATGGCAAGAGAAATTGAGAATCAGTTTGATGTCAAGCTGCAGAAGCATACATATGAAGAATATTTTTCGAGGGTAAAAACAGGAAATCCATCAAAGCTTGTTGTGGTAATAGATGAGGCCCAGTATATAGTTAAGAAGGACCCTGAGTTTACAGAAGCCATAAAGAAGCTTAAGAATAAGAGGTTATATCCTGGACCTGTAATGATTATTCTTGCATCATCTTCCATGGTATGGGTAAGACAGGATGCGGAAGAATTATTCAAGACTTCTATGAAGATAGAGGAACTTAATTTCTTAGAGGTTGTCAGAAGTTTTCCAACAATGTCTGTACCCGAAATAATTAAGACCTATGGAGTATTAGGTGGTGTTCCGGCATATCTTGAAAAATGGGATAGTAATGCATCATTTAAAGAGAATGTATGTAAGCTTATTCTTTCGGAGAATGGAGCCTTATTTACTGAGGCAGAGGATATTATTTCATCAGAGCTTAGAGAACTATCTGTTTATAATACAATTCTTGCAACAATTGCAAGAGGGCAGAATAAGCTTAATGATCTTTTCCATGAGACTGGATTTTCCCGTGCAAAAATAAGTGTTTACATGAAGAATCTTGCTCAGTTTGATATTGTAGAGAAGGTTATTTCCTTTGAAACAGGAGGCTGGGATAATGCAAAGAAAGGTGTGTACCAGATTAAGGATACTTTTGTTAATTTCTGGTTTAAATTTGTATACCCAAACCAGTCAGATTTATATACACTTTCAGCGGAGGATTTTTATGACAAATATGTTGAGCCGGATTTAGATGATTATCTTAACAGATACTTTAGGAATGTCTGCATGGAATACCTCATGCTTCTTGACCAGATGGAACAGTTACCATTCAAGGTTCATAAGGTTGGAACATGGCTCGGAAAGACAGGGACTATTGATATTATTGCCCAGAGTACAGACCGGCGTAACATTATTGGATTCTGTAACTGGACTGAGCCGGAGCTTACAATGGATATGTGTGAGAAGATGGCTGAGGCGATGGATAAAGCCAGATTATCGTCAGATAATTACTATTTATTCTCAGCAACTTCTTTTGAACCAGCTTTAGAGACATATGTTACAAAAGATCCACGCTTTAAGCTGATTAATATGAATGAATTATAAGATGAGGATTAAATGGGTAAATCATTAATAATAACAGAGAAACCCTCCGTAGCACAGGAATTTGCTAAGGTACTTAGGGTTAGTGGTCGTGGTGACGGCTTTATAGAGAATCAGGAATATGTAATTACCTGGTGTGTTGGACATCTGGTAGCACTCGTATATCCTGAATCTTATGATATTAAATACAAGAAATGGAGGTTGGAAGACCTTCCTTTCTTACCAAGAGATTATAAATATGATGTAATCAAAGAAGTAAAAAAACAATACGATATAGTTCATAGAATGCTTCACAGAGAGGATATTGACAGAGTCTACTGGGCTGGTGATGCTGGAAAGGAAGGACAGACTATCGAAGAGAATATCCGTAATTTTGGTGGCGTAAGAGAGGGAATGGAGGAGCTTCGTGTATGGATTGATTCCCAGACAGAGGAAGAAATCCTTAGAGGAATAAAAGAAGCAAAACCAATGTCAAGCTATGCAAATTTGGGCAAATCTGGAATTATGCGTACAATAGAAGACTATGCCATGGGAATTAATTTCTCCAGGGTAATGTCTGTAAAATATGGAAATCTTTTAAATGATGCGGCTGGTACAAGTTCATATACAGCTATTGCTGTTGGTCGAGTTATGACATGTGTACTTGGAATGGTTGTGATAAGAGAAAGAGAAATACGGAATTTCAAGGAAACACCATTTTATCGTGTTATTGGAACTTTTTCTAATGCAGGAATTGAGGCTGAGTGGAAAGCTGTAGAAGGCTCTAAGTTCTATCAGTCACCACTGCTTTATAAGGAGAATGGTTTCAGGGAAGAAAAGTCTGCAAATGAACTTATTGAACAGTTAACTGGAAAACAAGCTATAGTTGACGATATAAGTAAGTCTGTTTCCAGAAAGAAAGCCCCATTACTATTTAATCTGGCAGAGCTTCAGGCAGAGTGTTCTAAGAGATTTAAAATTAGTCCGGACGAAACTTTACAGGTTGCACAGGACTTATACGAGAAGAAACTTACTACATATCCAAGAACAGATGCAAGGGTATTGTCAACTGCAGTTGCAAGAGAGATATATAAGAACATAAGTAAGCTAAAGGGATATGAACCCACAGAGGCTTATGTCGACCATATTATGGGCAAAAAATTATATTCAAATATAACTAACACCTCATATACTGATGATAGTAAAGTGACTGACCACTATGCAATAATTCCTACTGGTCAGCTTACAGAGCTTAATTCTCTTAATTCATTACAGAGAGCTGTATTTGATGTTATTGTAAGACGTTTCCTCAGTATTTTCTATCCACCGGCAGAATATGAAAATGTAAAGCTTACAGTGGCAGTAGATGGGGAGAAATTCTTCTCTTCTTCAAAAGTACTTAAGAATCAGGGATATCTTGAAGTCGCAACACCTCCTAAGAAGAAGTCCTTTGAGGAGAAAAACGCAAGAATTCTTGGTGGTGGAACTGCAGAAAATAATTCTGAGAATGAAAGCGATGAGGATGAGATAAAGGTTAATCCTAAGGCCTTGCTTGAACTTGCAGAGACCTTAAATAAGGGAGATGAAATATCAGTATCCGGATATGGTGTTAAATACGGAAAGACTTCACCGCCAAAACGCTATACATCTGGTTCCATGGTGCTTGCAATGGAGAACGCAGGTCAGCTGATTGAAGATGAAGAATTGAGAGAACAGATTAAGGGTTCTGGTATTGGAACATCAGCTACAAGGGCAGAAATAATCAAAAAGCTGGTAAGGATAGGATACCTGAATCTTAATAAAAAGACCCAGATACTTACACCTGAAAATCTTGGCGAGATGGTATTTGAGGTTGTAAATATGACAGTTCCGGCTCTTCTTAATCCTAAGATGACAGCATCGTGGGAGAAAGGTCTTGAAGGAATTACTCAGGGAACAGTAGATTTCTGGGATTACAGAAATAAGCTTGAGAATTATATAAGAACAGAAACAGAGAAGATGATAGGCCAGAATATCAGATTTGAGCTGGCTGACAGAATCAGTGATTTTGCAGGTAAGAATGGCAAAGGCGCTGGTGCGAGAAGAAAACTTGGTTCAAAATGTCCTGCGTGTGGTGGAGAGATGGTTACAACTCCATTTGGATATGGTTGTTCAAATTACAAAAAAGATAAGTCAGGATGTAATTTTAATATTGGCGAGATTGCAGGTGTCTCTTTAACCGAAGAGCAGGTTAAAAAGCTTCTCGATGAAGGTCGTACGGATACAATTCGAGGTTTTAAGTCAAAGGCTGGAAAGAAATTTGATGCATGTCTTAAGCTTACTAAGGATGAGAATGGCAAATGTAATGTGTCATTTGATTTTGAAAATGTAGAGGACATTATCCTTGAGGATATAAGCTGTCCAATGTGTGGAGGTAAAATTAAGAAGACTTCATATGGTTTTGGATGTGCAAGCTACAATAAGGATAATCCATTTTCATGTAAGTTTTCTATTGGACAGATGTGCGGAAAGAATATTCCCGAATCTCAGGTTCGTCTTTTGCTTATGAATGGAACCACAGAAGTTATAAGAGGATTTAAGTCTAAGACTGGAAAGAGGTTTGACGCGAAGATTGTATTTGCAAAAGATGATAATGACAAAATAACAGGTCTTAAATTCGACTTTGATAATGTGGAACCGGATATTGTAAAGGATGTTGTCTGTCCTGTATGCGGTGGTGATATCACAGTAAGACCGTATGGATTTGGATGTCGTAATTATAAAAAGGATAATCCTGACAGCTGTAAGTTCATTGTTGGTGAGATTGCAGGAAAGAAGCTTAATGTAACGCAGTTAAAACAGTTGTTAAACGACAGAAAGACTGAAACCATTCGTGGTTTCAAGGCAAAATCAGGAAAGAAATTTGATGCATGCCTTGTTTTAAATGAAGACGAGAATGGAGTGCCTTCTATTAAATTTGATTTTGATGCAGTAGAAGCTAAGAAGGTAAAGGATGTAAGCTGTCCAATATGTGGTGGAGATATTGTTGTGACACCATTTGGTTTTGGCTGTGCAAATTTTGATAAGGATGATGATAGCAGCTGTCGTTTTTCTATTGGAAAGATGGCGGATAAGGCAATTCCGGAGGCTCAGGTTAAGAAGCTTCTTACAACAGGCTTTACTGATACAATAAGAGGCTTTAAGTCAAAAGACGGAAAGCGCTTTGATGCGCGAGTTGCTTTGAGTAAGGATGAAAATGGAAAAGTAACAGGTCTTAAGTTTGATTTTAATGATCTTGAACCAGTTACTGTTAAAGATGTTAAATGCCCAGTATGTGGCGGAAAAATTGCAGTAACCCCATTTGGCTACGGCTGTACAAATTATAAGAAGGATGATCCTGAAAGCTGTAGATTTGTAATCGGA
>JAXJVZ010000342.1:0-1714 GCA_036308285.1 Agathobacter sp.
TGTACTTTCCACAACTCTACATAACCCTTTATAAGTTGGTGTATAGTTGGTGCAGTAGGTGGTGTAGTACTTCATAATTCAGTCATTTGCGATATCTAATAATTCTCAAACTATGAAATCCGTATCTTTCCATCCAGATTTTCAAATGCTTCCTGCAACTTATCCTTTGTTGCTTCTGCATACACATCCATAGTTGTCTGAATATCCTTATGTCCCAAAATTGACTGAATGACTTTCAAATTCGTTTCATTTTCACAAAATCTAGTTGCAAATGTATGACGCAGATTGTGACAAGAGAAATTAGGAAGATACACTCCATCTCTATCCTCTTTCAATGCCCTGTCTGCTTCCTCTGTATTATACGCAAGGACTACACGCTTGATGGTGCGGTTAATTGTCTGTGGATTATGCACATTTCCGAATCTGTTAAGAAATACAAAGTCTGACTGTCCATCAATACTGACACTACACTCAATTCCAACTTCTTCCTGATATGCCTTTTCATCCAACAATGCCTTTTTTACCTCTTTAAGCATTGGAATATATCTGATTCCTGCTTCTGTTTTAGGCAAAGACAGATAATGATATGTCTTTTTATTATCTCTATCATAAGAAACCATCCCCTGACAGATTTTTATAAGATTGTTCTCCATATCCACATTGCTCCATGTTAGACCAACAATCTCCGACACTCTACAACCAGTTCCAAGAAAAAATGTAAATAGTGGAAGCCAGTGATGATACTCTGGTGTTTCCCTGATGTAACTAATAAATGCATCCTGCTCTGGAATCGTCAATGCATGTCTTTTGGGCTTAGAATAATTTCTTGCTGATTTACACTCATTCAGAACACCTTCAATGAGATTTTTTCTGATATAGTCATCATCAACAGCTACTTGAAACACCTGATGCAATACAGTATTAACAGCTTCTATTGTATTGATTGCCAATCTCCTATTGTCAATCAATCGGTTGTAGAATCTGACAACATCTGACTTGCGAAGCTCCTGTATTTTAAACTCTCCTAAGTCATCCTTTACATACTGCTCATACATATATTTGTAATTTCCAAAGGTAGATTTTTTTAATCCCTTTTTATTGCTTTTCCAAAGCTCGTACACATCATTTACAGATACATTCTTTTCCTCTACCCTTATCCCATCCGACATATCTTTTTGCAGCTTGCTTTCTTTTTCTCTCAAGCCTAATAATGTAGATGAATACAGGTATTGTCTCTTTCCGTCTCTGGTTGTCCAACGATACATATACATACCGTCTTTTCTCTGGCTCTCGCCATCCTTTAATACGCGTCCTGCGTTATCTTTTCTTCTCTGCATAATATAATCTCCTTTCATATAAGCAGAAAAGAACCCTTATTAGTATTATATCACTAATAGTGGTTCTCTTCCAGTTTTTTCGGTCATTTTTCTATTGCTAAATTGAATATGCTTTGTCTATGTATGCATCAAACTGTCTGCGTTTTATCAGCCTTTTTGTTCCTACAAATAAGACAAAAGTGCAGTTCCTTTCCATAGATAAATCTCTGATTTTATTTATTCCTATTCCAGAGTAAGCCGAAGCCTCCTCCAATGTCAAATTAGATTTTTCCCAAATTGGGACGGTCTTGTTGTTTGTCATAATAGACTCGGTAGTTTGACAGTTGAATAACAGAAAAATCTTTACAGGCCTTGAAAAGCCTGTATTTTTTTGTCAA
>JAXJVZ010000343.1:0-3541 GCA_036308285.1 Agathobacter sp.
ATTCAATGTATTGGAGGTATAAAACATGCTTGGTGACATTTCCCTTGCAACAAATATCTACATAGTCACAGGCTATACTGATTATCCGAGAAGAATTATTATTCGAGAAGATTCCCGTCGGCACGGTTGTTTCCAGCATTCTCAATAATTCTTCTCGAATAACGATAGTTCGTTTATCCTTATTTTACAAACTACAATAAGGAGGTATTGCTATAATGCAAGAACAGAACTATTCATTTGAGGAGTTTAGGACCACTCTTCTCGAAAAACTAAGCAGCCAAGGGTGTTCACCTATTACTGTTACCGGCTATAGATACCAATGTAACAGTATTTTTAAATGGCTGAGGGAAAACGGCTACGACTATTACAGTGCGGAAGGAGGGAACAGATTTTTAAATGATTATCTTGCCGAACATGGTAAAAATCAGTACTACACAAATCTAAGGACCGTGGTATACCGACTAAATGACATAATAAATGATACCTGGCGTAACGTGCATTCCGATAAAGGTAAGCATTTCTGCCTGTCGGATGCTTTTATCGAAATAGTGAATCGATATTGCTCTTGGAATACCAATACAGGACATGCTGTCGGTACCATCAGAAACAAAAGGTATGCAGTCTCTTGGTTTTTAGATGAGTTGGTAAAACAGAATTGTAGATCTCTTGCAGACCTTTCTCCTATGCAGATATCACAGGCATGTATAAAGATAACGGATCACAATCTTTGGGGTGAGATCAAACTGTTTTTAAGATACCTGACGGATTATGAAGGTGTCACATCTGACTATTCAACTATCGTTCCTCACAGAAGTAAGCCTTATGTTATCCCAAGTGTATATTCTATCGAGGAAATAAGACAGGTAGAAGATATCATCGATACAAGTAGTATTATAGGAAAACGTGATTATGCAATGATTCTACTTGCATCAAGAATGGGGATGCGTTCAGGGGATATTGTAGGGTTAAGGATTAAGGATGTTCAGAATAAAACTGACATAGATATCATCCAAGAAAAGACCGGAAATATTCTTCATCTCCCACTGATCAAAGATGTTAAAACAGCTATTGAGGAGTATTTATCTGTCAGGCCATCGGCACAGTCAGATTTGATATTTATAAATGTGTATGCTCCGTATAATCCGGTTACAACGTCAACTCTTAGAGTTGCCTTGAAAAAATATATCGGACTGGCAAAGGTTGATCCCGGAAAACGCAAAAGTGGCCCTCATGCTTTTAGATCATCCTTGGCAAGTTCCATGGTCAACAATGATATTAGCTATGAGACTGTAAGGAAGGTGCTGGGACATAGCTCACAAAGTGCCATTAAACATTATGCGCGCATAGACATAGAAATCCTCAGAAGATATAGCCTGACGCCACCATTAACTACAGGGAAGTTTCGTGCATTTCTATATGGGGAGATGGAATAAGATGTCAGAGCTTAATTCAGTTTTTCGTGATGAAATAAAACTTCACCTTTCTATAAGAGAGGCGGAACTCGGTCAGGAGGCATATAGACATTATAAGAGGACAATGATTCTCTTTGATGAATATCTATGCCGGATTAATCATGATGTAAAAGAAATACCCGAATCAGTAATCGAATCCTGGATTAAGGAGGTTGGCAAAGACATTTCACTTAATACATCCAACCAGCATGTTCACTATGTCAGGCAGTTATTGTTGTTTTTGCTCAATTCCGGTTACAACTGCTTCATTCCGAGAACTCTCATGACCCATGACACCTATGTTCCTTATCTTTACTCGGATGAAGATATAGAAAAACTCTTTGCAGTTGCCGACTCAATGGTTGTTACTAAGGCAAGAAAAAACAAATACGCAGAAAAAGAAATGCCGTTGATCCTACGCTTGTTGTACTGCTGCGGTATGCGTGTCGGAGAAACCGTGAACATTAAGGTTGGAGACTTGGATTTCGACAGGAATCTGATTATTCTGAGAGTTACAAAAAAATACAAGCAACGCTTGGTTCCTTTTGGGGAGGATCTGGCAGAGATCCTTTATCGTTATTGCACAGGCATGGGAATACTGAATGATTCGGAAGCATATCTTTTTCCGGCAGAAGACATGCATAGCCATATTTCAACTAATAACGTTGGAAACTATTATAGGAGTATTCGCAAGTTAGCCGGAGTTAGTAACGGCGAACTGATCAAGAATGGCCGTGGTGCTTGTCTTCACTGTTTTCGCCACACATTTGCTATAAGGTCATTCGATAAAAATGAGCGTGATGGTATAAAAGCCAGCGAATCTGTCCCATATTTATCAACATATTTAGGACATGATAGTCTTTATGAAACTGAAAAGTACCTGAAATACAGTGGTAATTACTTTGAGGATACGCTTACAAAGTTTAATGACTATTCTGGGGAATTGTTTCCGGAGGTGATTATTTATGAGTAGGCGTAAGATTGAATTCATGTCATTACTGGAGGATTATTTTGAGACCTACTTGCCGTATAGCCGGGGGCTTAGTCCTAACACAATAGAATCCTATAAGCAAAGCTTTATGCTATTACTCCGGTTTATGCAGGATGTCAAAGGGATTAAAGCTGATTATATCAGGTTCTCAAACCTGGATTATGATACACTGTTAGAATTCTTTAACTGGCTTGAAACAGTAAGACATTGCAAATCCGTTACCAGAAACCAGAGACTGTCCGCACTTTCTGCGTTCTCAGAGTATGCACAAAACCGGGATTTTGATGCGGCTTCTGTTTTTAGGAGTGCCATAATAAAGATTCCGGTAAAGCGTTGCAATAAAAATGGACGAGCTGTTTTTTCAAGGGATGAGATAAAAGCATTATTGTCTCTGCCTGATGAAAACTATGAAACAGGCTTAAGAGATAAAGTTCTGCTCTCATTTATGTATGCAACTGGTGCACGCGCTCAGGAAATATGTGATTTTACCGTGAATAGTCTCCATGTAAATGATATAAATGCATCTGTTACGCTAATCGGTAAAGGATCAAAGACCAGACAAGTTGGTATTTCGTTGGCATTGGCGGGAACAATTCAAAAATACATTAGGCACAGACACATTGAAGGATATCCTGAAAGACATGTTTTCTCCAGTCAAACACATGAACAGATGACCATCTCATGCGTTGAAGGCATATATAAAAAATATGTTACCATTGCAAAAGAAAAATACCCGGACATGTTCCTTAAAGACAGTTATCCTCCGCATTCCATGCGGCATAGTACAGCCTGCCATTTGTTAGAAGCCGGGGTGGATATTGTGACAATAAAAAATATATTGGGGCATGTATCGGTCCAGACCACTCAGATATATGCTGAAATGTCACAGGATTCGGTCGATAAGAAGCTGAAGGAATGGAATGATACCTGGTTTGGAAGTAAATACGAAATGAAAGAGTCTAAAAAAGATATACCTGATTTCTTGAAGCGGAAGTAAAACATTATTCGAGAAGAATTATTGAGAATGCTGGAAACAACCGTGCTGACGGGAATCTTCTCGAATAATAATTCTTCTCGGATAATCAGTATAGCCTGTGAC
>JAXJVZ010000344.1:0-2868 GCA_036308285.1 Agathobacter sp.
AAACTATTCTTGCTGGTTTCCCATTCTTTGAGGATTGGGGAAGAGATACAATGATTTCTCTTACAGGATGTTGTATTTCTACAAGACAATTTGACACAGCAAAGAGTATTTTAAGAACATTTATGAAATACTGTAGCAAAGGTCTTATGCCTAATCTTTTCCCAGAAGGAAAAAATGAACCATGGTATAACACTGTAGATGCGGCACTTTTATTCGTGATAGCTATTTATGAGTATTATAAGGCTGCTAATGACAAAGAATTTGTGGAAGAAGCCTGGGATGTCATGAATGAAATAGTAGACAATTACGAGAAGGGTACAGATTTCAACATTGGAATGGATGATGATGGACTAATTCATGCTGGAGGCGGATATGATCAGGTTACATGGATGGATGTGCGTTATGAGGATATTCTTCCTACACCTAGACATGGAAAGCCAGTAGAGATTAATGCGTACTGGTATAATGTACTTCGCATTATGGACTATTTTACAGCAGAGCTTGGTAAGAAAGCAGATAAAGATTATATGGCTATGTCTGAGCTTACAAAGGATAGCTTTAATAAGCTGTTTTGGAATGAGAAGGATCAATGCCTTAAGGATGTTATTTCAGGAACAAAAGCTGATATGCAGATTAGATGTAATCAGATTTGGGCGGTTTCAATGCCGTTTTCTGTCTTGGATGCAGACAGGGAAAAAGCTGTTGTAGAGTGTGTATACAGAGAGCTTTATACACCAGTTGGTCTTAGAACATTATCTCCTTCAGATGAAGAGTTTAAGCCGGAATATTCGGGAGAGATGAAAAAGAGAGATTTATCGTACCATCAGGGAACTACATGGACATTCCCACTTGGTGGATATTATCTGGCTTATCTTAAGGTAAATAATCACTCTGATGAGGCAAAAAAACAGGTTTTAGAGCAGCTTGAAGCTATTACATGTGCTCTAAGGGAAGGCTGTATAGGACAGCTTCCTGAAATTTATGATGGACTTAGACCTGTATCTAGTAAGGGATGTTTTGCCCAGGCTTGGAGTGTGGCTGAAATTTTGAGGGTATATAGAGAACTCTAGAAGGGTTATAATATGAAATCTATACAGACTAAGTTTATTGTGCTTATACTTTCTGCATTAATAATTAATGCTGTTTTGATTGGTGGATATGCGGTTTACCATATTAATTCTGTTGTTAATCGGGATACAGAAACAATGATGAACGCTATCTGCACAGAACAGGGATTGAAGATAGACATGCAACTTCAAAAAATAGAGCAGTCAGTTACTGCTATATATAATTATGCAAATACAGAAGTAGATTTTTCATCTATGATATCAGATGAAGAATACAGAATTGAATATATAAACGAAGTAGAAAAGTTATCTGTTGATATTGCAGAGCACACAGATGGGGTTAGAGCTGTATATTTTAGAATTGATCCAAACCTGACAAAGCCCGAAGAAGGATTTTTCTACGTGCAGGAGCAGGATGAAAGTAAATTTGTTAAAAATAAAGTAACACGTATTTTGGATTATGATAGAAATGATACCGAGCATGTTGGCTGGTTTTACCAGCCAAAGGATGCCGGACATCCTATATGGATGAGTCCATATTACAATAGGAATATAGATATCCTTATAATATCCTATATTATTCCTTTTTATTATGACGAACAGTTTGTCGGAGTAATAGGAATGGATATGGATTTTATAATGTTAGTTGAATTGGCAGATAGCGCTGCATTATATGAGGGTGGTCATGCTAATTTGGTTGATATGGATTTAAAGAAGATTTACTATGAGGAAGAAGAATCAGGGGAAATTCTTGAGTCGGATATTACAGAGAATTTATATAATAATCTCAGTTCAAAAGACTATTCTGACAAAACTCTTGAGGAATATAATACAGAGCATGATAAATATGTTATGGCTGATTGTTCTGTTGATAATGGAATGAATTATATTCTGTATGCTCCTTCAAAGGTAATTCATAAAAGGCGAAATAATTTAATTACAGCCATTGTTATCATTACCTTTGACGTTGTACTGATTTTCTGGGCATTTACAACTTATATGACCAGTCAGATTATTCGCCCATTAAAAGCCCTTACAGCTGCTTCGAAAAGAATTGCTGAAGGTGAGTGGAGTGTAGATATTGAATGTAACACAAAAGATGAAGTGTGTACACTTACTAAAAGTATTAACAAAATGGCGCATAAGCTTAAAGAGTATGTTTCAGAAATTAATCATATGGCGTACAGGGATAGTCTTACCGGAGTTAAGAATAAGAATTACTACAACGACTACATTAAGATGCTTGATAGCGATTACAGGGTGAATGGTAAGCCATATGCTGTAGTAGTTTTTGATGTGAATAATCTAAAAGAAATTAATGATGAGTATGGGCATATAGCAGGTGACATTTTACTTACGGAGGCATGCTCATATATCTGTCATACTTTCACTCACAGCCCTGTATTTAGAATTGGTGGGGATGAATTTGTAGTGATTTTAGAGGGTGAAGATTATTTTAACCGGAATGCTTTGTTAAAAGATTTTGAAAATAATATGGAGAATAACAAATTATCAGTTGAGCCATATTGTTCTGTAACTATTGCTTATGGGATGTATGAAAATCAAGAGCTTGCAGAAAATTTTGACAGTATTTTTAAGTCTGCAGATGAGAAGATGTACGAAAAAAAGCGTCAAATGAAAGAAGCCAATCAGTAAAGACTGGCTTCTTTTTTTACTGTGCGCCTTGCGGCACACGTTTCTAAAGGGTGAAAGTCCCAAATCCGCCCTAGTAGTGGGAAGGGTACAGCCAAGACCAAGGGTGTCCATTGTGAGGTGGAATCTGAAGGAAGGTGGAGGCAAA
>JAXJVZ010000345.1:0-16247 GCA_036308285.1 Agathobacter sp.
AACATTGAACTGACCCATCAAGCTAGTATCAGCATATGCGCAGATGTTGTTAGCCAACATAGCAACAACGCCAACCTTCTTGTAGACCTGAATTTCACGAGAACGGTCATAGTTGGTGTACTCATCAACAATAGTGCCACCCTCGAAAGCAATCTTAACAGGCTTGCTGTCAGCGCCAGCAGGAATGATGTAGCAGTAGCCAGGATCAATTACCTTGCGCTCGTTGCTCTCATCCTCTAGACCCTGAGGTAGAACGATAACCTTACGTCCCTTGTAGTTAGCCAAGTGACCAGAGTTCCACAACTCTTGCTTCATGGACTCAGTGTATCTCCAACCCTCATTAGGAACCATCTTTACTGCGAACTCGTAAGAGCAGTAAATAGCAGGCTCACCATAAGCAGAAGCGATAACCAATAGACGGTCAAATTCCTGCTCGTCGAAACCATTAGCAATAACAATGTTTGCAGGAGGTAACTGGTTAATAGAAGCCTTTAGAGCATGACCAACCTCTTTGAAGATGATTTCATCCATGCCTTCCATAACGATCTTAGTAACTTCTGCGAAGTCAACACGACCATCTAGGAACTCCTCGAATCCAATCTGAGCAGCTCCGCCGATAGCGCTAGTTCTGACTTCGAAGCTCTCAGCTTCGCTAGGACCTAGTTTAAAGACTTCGTAAATACCTGCTAGTCCAACACGAGTGATGAACTGCTTAGCGCGAGAACGAGTATCTCTCTTGCGCTTGAAGATAGGCTTGTCACCCTGTGCGAAAGTCTTAGTCTCAGCGAACTGCATATAAGACTGCTCGACCTTCTTAGGTAGAACTTCATCCAAAGTCTCCTCAATGATAGAGAAGATTAAATTCTTATTCTCACGATATAGAGCATAAGTACCTGCTAGTTCATTGAACTCGCAACGTAGAGTCTCATTTAGAGCCTCATAACTAAAGTTTTCACCATTCCAGCTATAGGAAACAGGAGCAGAAGGATCAGCTTTTGCTACAGTTTTTGCCAACTGGACTAAATTATTTCTATCTAAAGCCATTATACTTCTCTCCCTTCTATTACTTAATTCTCATAATCTTAACGCCACGCTGGAAGTCAGGCATATTGTAAACTTTAACAACCTGCCAAATCATATCAGCATCTTCAGCGCCAGCTTTAGCCAAAATACCCTTGCCCTCAACACCAGCCTGAGGAGTTAACAAATCATTAACAGCTAGAGTATCTTCGTTAATCATATTGGTAGTAAAGATATCACCAGGCATAGTCTTGAATACACGAGGAACCATGGTGGTACCCTTTGGCATCATTCTTTCCTTATAATCGCGAATCTTCATGAACAATCTCTTACGATAATCCTCTTCGATATCAGGATTGTTAATATCATCCATCTCATAGTAATCGTAAGTCTTGTTAGCGACAGAATAGTCAGCAACTTCATCAGTAGGCTTGCCATCCTTGCCATAAACAGGAATCTCGTCAATAGCATCGAAAGTCTTGGTCTCAGGATTCCAACGCTCTCTTACACCCTGTAGCATACGGGTAGGACCGTACATCTCTTGAGCGACCTCATGGTCTAGTGGGCTGTAAACACGAGCAGCATAATGATCCTTAATCATTGCGAACTCGCAATCTAACTGACCCTCTCTGTACAACTTGATTTCATTATAAACTAGCATCCACTCGCCCTTGCCAGTAAAGTTTACAAGGCCAGCAGCATAGTCATACTTAACAAACTGTCCCTGCTCTAAAACCTGAATTGCGGGATCAGCTGGTAACTGAGCATAAATCTGAGCATTTCTCTGAGCGGATAGGTGGTTAGGCTCAACCTGACCGTAGCCGACTTCGACATACTTTGCCTGAGATTTAATATGCTTCTTTAACAATTCTCTAAGCATTTCTATATTTCCTCCTTAATAGATTTTAATTACATTTTACTCGCAACAGCACGAACAGCCTTTACCCAAGCGGGAACGCCATCATCATCGCCTTCACCATTTAGGTTATAAGTAGTTGGCTTATTTTCGGGCTTATCATCATCAAGGTTGAAACTGACCTTGTTGCGAACACAAATAATAGAAAGTTTTGCTTCAATATCATCCAAAGAATAAGTATCAATGTTAGCAACTACATCCTTCTTATCTTCATCAGAAAGCATATAGAAACTAGCAATCATCTTTTCTTTCTCTGCCTTTTCAATACCAAGTTTGAAAGTAGTTAATTCGCCAAGCTGTTTCTCTAACTCAGCAATTCTACTCTGAGCATTATTATAATTTTCTTCCAAAGCAGAATATTGAGCACTTAACTCTGTATATTCTTGAATCTCTTCAAGATTATATTTGCCCTTTTTGTCCTTCTTCTTTTTCTTTTTTTCTTCATCCTCGTCATCATCTTCATCAGAATCATCGGAGTCTTCTTTCTTCTTCTCGAAGGGGGGCTTTTTCTTATCATCGTCTTCTTCTTTATCTTCCTTCTTAGGTGGCTCTTTGCCATCATCAGCAGGCTTTTCCTCTTTTTCTTCCTCGTCGTCTTCCTTCTTCTTCTTTTTCTTAGAAGCATATTCAGCGACAGACTCAGCAGAGAACTGAGGCTCTTCATCAGGAGTATAACCCTCAATCATAGTTGCTTCAGCAGCAAACTCAACTACTCCTTCTTCATTTACAGAGAAGTCCAAACGATAATAGTTATCATCGGCAGTTACTACGGCAAACTTTTGTTCACCATCTTCGCAAACGCTCTCAATGCCGTATTTGCCTTCAACGTGGCTATAAAGAGCATCCCACAAAGCGTCACCGACTTCAACAGAATATCTAGTAAACACTTTTTCTCCTCCTTTATTAAGTAAATCTTTCAACTCGCTCATCATGGAGACAATTTGCTCTTTAAAGCCATCTTCAAATGCGAATTGAATAGTGGGAGCGGCAATATTAGAACCTTCAAAGCAAGGTTCATTTTCCACACCCAAAGTGCAAAGTTTTGAAATAATTGCTTCATTGATAATAAAGAATTGAGGCTTGTTATTATCATTTTTTGACCATGAAGCATTTAAAGTATTTTCGTCTAATTCCATAGATTGATTATTTCCTTGATCGATAATACGCTGACACTCTGGATACTGACCAGTCCATAGCCAGCCCTCAGTCATCATATACTCATGTTCATTCACACCATCATCGAGGAACTTTTGGAACCAGACCTTAGCATTTAAGTCAACAAAACCATAAGGTCTTGTGGTGTCTTTAATTTTAAATTCACCATTAGAAATATCAATTATTCTATTATGCTCTTCAAAGTCACCTTTAGCCTCATTATAGAATCCTACAATTGGGCATCCGGGCAATGAGTTTGCCATCTTCTTAGCAACTTCTTTTGTAATTACACTCCTATTGCGATTAGGGGTATCGCCAACATAACACACTTTAATCTAACATTTAGAGATTAAAGGGTTAAGAGGAGTGATGTTTATAAACTCAATTGGAGAGTTCATTTTAACACTTGTATGCATCACTTATCCTCCTTAACTCATTGACTCTTTATTCTTAATAGTCTTTTCACTCTTTTGGTCATTAGGTTTTTCAGGACGTCCTGCAGAACCAGAAGAAGAACCTGAACTACCACTTGGTTTCTAAGAACCAGAAGAACTAGTTGAACCAGAACCGCCCTTTAAATCCTACATATTTAAAGTAGAAGACATCAAAGGTGGAATCATCAATTCGCTCAAGTTCATAACTTCGTTCTCGAAATAAGCAGTATTCAAAATAGAACTCTAAGAATGACCCATAGCAATTTGAGGTAGCATCTTAGAATAACCTAATTGAACTTGCTCTTTATACATCTTAGCCAATTCTTTATAATTATACTAAGTTGTTTCAAGCATATATAATCTAAAATTATATTTCTTTCTATTAGCACTCTTGGACTATGCGATACGGTCAAAGAATACTTCAAACTGTAATAACAGTGCGCGAACCATACCCTCGTCATTTAATACAGATTTTTCCAAAGCCATATTACCATCTGTATTAAACATATTTTGAGAAGTACCAGAAGCGTTATAAACAGCTCTTTCCACTTTTGCTAAATCATCCTAAGTCGCAGTGGTATTTTTATCAGACATATCAATACTTTCAATATCAGCGAAAGTAGTCAATACGTCAACGCCAACAGCACGACGTAGCATTTCAACAGCATTATTATGGATATCTCTTGCTTCATCAACGTCAAAAATCAAATCACCATTTTTATCAAGCGGTAATTTTTGAACCACAATCTTTAATAATTTCTGCATTTGTTTTCTGCGGTCAAGGTCTTGAGCAGCATCCAAATCCAGGATTGCGGGGATAACATTAATGAAAAGAGGTAAATCAGCGGCACCATTGCCGCCATTTGGAAAACTAAACTTCACAGTCTTATCGGGGTCCAATTGCCACCAACCAGATTCATCTCTGCGGCGCCATTCGCTAGAAATAATACCGCTACTAGTTCCAGTATATTCATCTTTTAATAAGTTTCTTCTATAAGCATGATAGCCTTTCTTAAATTCTTCGGGGAATAAATTCAAGACTTTCATACGATAATTTGTATCAGGGAATGCTACATCAAAGAATCGCATATTAAATTCAACTGCTGGTAAATTACCAACATTATATCTGGCACGGCAATAATTGATAGGAAGCTCTTGAACGATAACTCCTGTGGAAGTGGGAACAAGATAACCGTAATACGCACCATTTTTTACAACACCTAAAGCCATCTCTCCGCAAATTTTAGAGATATAAGAATTGTCCATGAAGTTTAATACTTTATGTAAATCTTTAACAATCTCTTCGCCTTTAGTTCCTTCTTTGTATACTTCTGGCACAACATACCAATCATAGCGATACATAGTAGCAACATAATTGCACAAGCGCTAATAGATACCATTGGTTTTATAAAAATAATTTGATATTTCACGCAACTTTTGAACATCATTATCAAATAATGCTTTTAAGACAATACCTTTAGAAATATAACCTTTAGTTGATTTTTCAATCGCTCCAAGATTAATTACTGCATCGGCAAGCTGTTTAGTTCCAGACTTAATATGACCATATTCAGTCTAAGGACGTTGCATCATGTCAAATCCTTTAGCACGAATTATTTCTTGTCTATTCATTTGTAATTCTTCCAAAATCCCACACCTCCTTAATAACCAGCTAATTTCATAATATAGTCATAGGAAATTAAATTTTCATCAGTGTATGGGATTTCAATTAATTTAAAATCGTGTAAGGCGCAAAATCTTCTTTTCTTATTATCATTGAATTGTTGTTGATAAAGACCCTTTTTACCACCGAATTTAGGACTTGCTTCATAGTGTTGCTTGCCCTAATACTCAATAATAAAATCAATATAACCATCATCATCGAATACAACAAAATCAAATCTTAAAGGACGGCCATTTGGGCTTGTCAAATCGGGAAAAGAATATTCCATCTTAAAGATGAAACCTGCTTCTTTTAAAATTTCTTCAATCTTAATTTCTCCTCTTGATGCTCTCATACTAACCCTCCTTAATTAAAGAATTTCCAATCTGCAGCGTTAAATTTCTTTCTCTTCTTTTTCTTATCTTCTTCTAATTTTATATAATATAAACCATACTCAAAGGCAGAAAATTTATCCTTCCTAATACCTTTATTTGCTTGTTTCAAAATGATATTTACGCCTTCATTTTCTTCACGCAAATTCATCATCTCTTCCTTTAATATGGAAGTTAAACTGAAAGGTTTTAAATAATTCGCCCTTTCTTCAGGTTTCATATTCTAACCTACTTTAGTTGCTAATAATTTATTCTTTGCCACACGTTCATCAATTAAGAACTGAACCTTGCCGGAAGACAACTATGCGCGCACGTTCGCATGAACTTCAGTATTCAATGGCGCATTTGCTTTAATTATATACATAGCATCTATTTCAGTATTATTAGTTTTATACTTTTTATAATATTGCTCTTCATCATTATAAACACCAAAGTCTGGTAATACATCACCGGTTTCTGGGTCAATCTAACTCTTAACCATATAGTCAACTAATCCAATACCCAAACCATTACCGTCGATTACAATTCTTTGTGCTTTATATTTATGATACAATCTTTTTAATCTAATAGCCTGGTCTTCAAAGTGTTCATCAGTTAACGTATAAATATTAACTAATGACTTAGTAGCTGCGCCCTAAGTCTAAGGGGTTACTTTAAATACACAAACAACAGAATCGCATCCTTTACGTCCAACGTCAACCGCAAGCACATAATATGCTAACTTAGAAGAACGACCAGATGCTTCATATTCAGGCTAATTTAATTTTCTACTTCGGTCAAATATTTCCGCATTGAAGAAAGCATCTTCAACTGTACCAGACCATTTACTTTCATATTCTCTGTCAAACGAACTCTCATTGAAAGTACCGTCCATCTTTAAGTCTCGGATAAAGTTTTTATCCAACAACTTAACAAGAACAGGAATACGATAAGTACCACCCATAATAATGGATTTCTCTGGTTTAACTATTTGCCAAACTAATAACTGTATTAACTTATCATATGGGAATGTGTTCTTCCATCCAGCAGTAGTAACATAAATCTGTGATTTATTTAATTGTTCTTCTGGATGAACTGAACCATCCATACACATACGAGAGACGTTCATGGTAGGAATAATAACTTCTGATAGAATAGTACCATCAACGCCAACGCATTCTTCGATTAAACCTCCATGACGACGCTTACCACGAGAACTTTCTCTTGCCGCGATATTATCAAAATAAGAACCATTTTTAAATACATACTTACAATAATCCTTACCTTCTAGAGTAACACCACGACCCCAATCTATTTCACGTTTAAACGCAGGAACTAAAGTACATATTTCTTGAACTTTTTCTTTAACGATACCAGCAGCCTGTTCCTTACCACCAGAAGTAACGAACAACTTACATCTTGGATATAAAATACATTTAATCATTAAAACCATAACTGAAAGGAAAGACTTTGAATACGCACGGGGGAACACAGCATATAAATACTAATGTCGCATAGCCGCGCGCAAGAATACTCTTTGATAAAAGTAAAATTTTAATTCACCATCTTTAACTTCAGTTCGTGTGCCTCTTACCAAGAAGTCCACGAATAAATCTGGATATTCTCGCCAAAAGGCAATATACTCACGAGCCGCAGGAATAATAGCTCTAACTCTTTCTTCTGAAAGACCTATCTTTTTCTTGGAACTAATATTAAGTAAATCTTGAAGAGCCATTATTTCTCCTCCAAACTCCTTAATAGAATTTCATCTAAATCAGCTTCATCTTCCAAGAATTGTTTATGTTCAATGAAATCTTCATCGATAAGAGTATCAATATTATCATACTCTAACTCTTCATCGATATCTTCATCTTCCTCTTTAGCTTCCTGCTTCGCCATTTCTTTAACAGCACTTTCAATCAAATTACCTAAGTTCATTTCTTCAGTAACAAGAGTGTGCGTATAATATTTTAAATCTTGTAATGTTTCGTCAACTTTATCATTAGGTTGAGAAATATAGAATCTTGGAATGAAACCTTCTTTCTCGCACAATTCAACTAATTCCGCAATTGAATCAACAAATTCGCCAGATTCAGCTTTATTCTAAGCCGCTGTAAATTTACCAGACTTCATCAAACTGTCATAAACTTTGCTCATCTTTTGGAAACCTTCAACGTCGCCTATGTCGATTAGTTGATTTGCCTTTAATGATGTCTTACATAATAATTTTAAAGTATCAATATGTCCGGCGCCTTGGATATCATATGAAGCCATCATTTCTTCATATAGCTATTCCAATCTAACCCATTCTTCTGGCTTATAAGCTTTACCCCATTTTAAGCGCAAATAGATTTTATCTTCTTCGGTTAAATCATCTTGAAAATCATCATCGCCACCATTAATCTGTGCAAAATAATCTTCTTGCGGAGCTGCCATATATGGATTATTTGGAACTCCAGTAAATGTTGGTTCCTCCAATGGTTTCTCTGGAATTTCAAAAGTTGCTTTATTAATAGCATTGGCAATGTCTTGCGCGTCATATCCTTGACGCTTCATTGTTTCTTCAATCTTACGATTTGCTTCTTCTTGTAAAAATGCTGTATCTTTCCATCTAAAATCACGGTATTGTTTTAAAGCCATTTTACCAAGATAGCGTCCAATAATCGTAGCACCAGTAACTTTACTCTTATCCTGCGCATACTTAAGCATTAATTTGTTCCATTCATCAGGAACATATGGAACATCAGCTTCTTGAATAATCCACATATAAGTATCAGGATTCCAATTATCTACGTGCATGGTCATACACTTTTTACAGATATTAAATTTTCCGTCGGGATACTTTTCTAAATTATTTGATTTATAAAAGTTCTCGGCACTCATTGTTCTATTACATTTTTGACAATAATAACTGTCTGCCATACATAATTCCTCCTTTATTAATTAACTAATAATTCCAAGTCGAAATTACGCATTTTTGTCCGCTTTTGTTTTACCATTTCGGCAATCTTTGCAAATTGAATAAAATCCATCTTTAGAGGTTTTATTCTTGCTAAAATATTTATTATGTGCCAATTTAACTTGGCCGCATCTACTACACTTTTTATATTTACCTTTTTCCTCATTTAAATAATAATAATTAAGGAATTGGTCTTCTGCATAGGATGCTATAATTTTTGGAATCTTATTTCGCCATAAACTTGAGATATATTCAAGACTATGTTTAATCCCAAACTCCATTTGAATCTTTTCTTGAATGTCTATATTCTATAAGCCATCAATTTTATATTCAACAATTTTATCATACAATGGATAATTTTTTAAAGCTCCATCTGCTACGATATCAAAATCATGCATTACAAACCAAATATCTTTTTCAAACTCGCCCCAAGCGGCTTCTTTTAATCCAGAATAATTACATAAAATAGTTGAAACTACCTTGGGGTCCATAAATGAAACACCATGGGGAATTACATATCCCTCATCGTCAAATTCAAAATCTTCATCCATTGGTAGAAAATTGCGGGAACGTGTTAATGTAGTACTTACAATTGGTTTACGGTAAGCATTCTTAATAACATATTGATCTTTCCGCAATTCAATTATAGTTTTCTTGATAATGAATTTATCTCGACCTTCACTAACACTCATTTTTTGCTCCCAATAAGCAATGGCATCGCGCAATTGTTTTAAACAAGGAATCTCTTCTACATCTTTTTTCGTAATCGTAACTTTAGGCTAAAATATCATATTCTTATTTTCTGTCATTAAATTATAAATACCATCTTCGCCATTCTCTAATTGGGAAACAAGACCTTCAAAAGAAGTTTCTCTCTTTGTGACAGTCGCCATACGATTGTCAGTTAAAAGCTTGCGCTCCTTCTTCTCTTGTTTCTCCATACAAAGAACGAGATAGTCCGCAAGCACTTCTAAATAAGCATCCGATACGTCGGGGTTATCTTCAAGTATTTGCGCAACTAACGCATTTCTTTCTTCTGGAGTTTGTAAAGAATAATCTAATTTTATCATTTTTTACCTCCAGTCTTATTGAACTGATTATACCAGAAAATTTTACAAAAGTCAAGGACTTTAAAAATACCAAAATTTGATTTTCTAAAAATTTTTTGGTATAATTTGAGTATGAAAGAGGTGTAGATATTGAATAGAAAAAGTATTATCGCAATTATTATGACATTTTTGGCAGGCTTGTTTGCCGGCAATAAATTATGTAAAACCAAGTATTACTGCACAGCAAAGAAAGTTGCTAAAGAACTTTTAGCAGATACTGCTGAAAGCATCTGCCCATGTAAGCTTGTTTTGGTAACAAGATATAATCAAGAAGAAGAATCTATGATTACTGATTTTTCTCAATACGAAGATAAAAAGCGTGTCAATTTAATTATTAATAAGGTAGGACCGCATCCTGACGCAGATGAAGAGAATGGCGCAGACCTTGATGATGATATTATTGTATACCCGCAAGCAGTGGTTTATAGAATAGGAGAGACGTGGTTATGGAAGGTATTGTAATTGCCATTCTGTGGTCAGTCTGTTCTCTACTGGTAATGATTCAATACGCGCCCATGTGTGCTGGTATGCCAAGAAATGACTGGCTATTGGCAGGCATTATCTTTATTATTGGTGGACCTTTTTTCGCCATAGTAAATGTATTAGAAGCTATTTTAGATTGTATTATGCCGGAGGGTTGGGATGATGAAACACCAAGAATGTAATTTCGCATTAGTAGAAATTGGGGAAGCAGAAAAAACTGGATATTGGTTTTTATAGGGAGGAGATTGGGAATGTAAAGACCATACCCTAGCTCATACCTATTGGTATCCAGATAATATTACACAAGAAGAAATTAATCAAGAAATCTTAGATTTGGCGGAACACTATAAAAATGTGGCAATACTATTGCCCATTCCTAACCAACTACAGTTTGAGGTTTTAAAACATGATTGAAGATAGAGTTATTCAAATAAGTGAACATGGTACTTCACGCATGCTTTTTGGCAATCAATGGATTGCACGAGAAGCACCTAAAAGAGGTTTACGCGATCCATGGGCGCATAGTCCGCATAGACCAATACACACAGAAGAAGTATTGGCGAAGATTGCAGGCGCTGAAATTCCTGCTACAAAGACTGTTTATAATGAATGTTCAGATGAAGAACTTTCTGCCTGGAAGATAGAAAGAGATGAATATATAAGACAGAGAGATGAATGGATTGCTTTGCAGATGTTTAATAAATATGGATATGAGCAATTTTGTTTAGAATGTAAGGCTTACAGCCTTACAGATGAATTTCGCAATAGTGTGCGACCTTGTGAGTCGCGCAGCGAATCACAGTGTAATTTATTCTGCGCATTGTATGAAGATTGCGCTCTGCGACTCGCAGAGACGCAGAATGGAGGAAAAAAATTATGAGAATAGAGAATGTTGAATTAGTGCCTGAGCACGGCTAGTATAAGGTTGATGGCTCTGGTAGAATCATTATTCCTGCTTATATGAGAAATAAATTTTAGATTGAGAATGGCGACTATATGGAGTATTTTACTGCGTATGTTGATGGTGACTGGTTCTTGTGTGCGCGCAAGAATGAGGAGTATACCGAGCAGAAGAAGCAGGAAGAAGCAGCTAAGACTGCTGCCAAGAAAGCTAAGAAAAAGAAGTGAGACGGAGGGTAGTGTAATACTACCCTCTTTTTATTTTATCGTTTTCCGAAATCAAAAATGGATTTAGTGGGAATTTTTGCCAGATATATACAATTTTCAAAAAAAAATTTTTTTTTGTCCCGAAAACCACCCCCCCACCCCAAGAGAAAAAAAATAAAAAAAATAAATTTTTTCTGAGAAAATGCACAAGGTCTATTGTCCAATTTTCTTTGACCTTTCCTAAATGAATTCTGCTACACCCCTATAATCGGCCGCACGTCCACGCCTGCGGCGACCGGAATTTGTGCAATATATACAACTCAACAAATATTTCAGCGATTTTTTTAGTTATTTTGCCATGTTGCATTATCCCAGAAGTGTGGTATAATGAATACATCAAAGGGGAACACCCTAACAACAAAGGAGATTAAAACTTATGAAGAACACTATTACCATCATCGCTATTATCCTGCTCGTGGCCGCTCTGGTAGTCGTAGGCTGTGCAATTGCTCACAGCATCAACAAGGTAAACGCATTCGCTCGCATTGATGATGGTATCATCATCGAAGTTAATGACAACGTGGTAGTGGTAGAGACTACCGATGGTAACCTCTGGGAGTTCGAGGGTGAGGGCTACGAAGTCGGTACCGAGGTACGTGTCCTGTTTAGCAATAATGGCTCTGTGGACTGTGTAAAGGACGACATGATCCAGAAGGTGTGGGAGGCTTGACCTCCCATTATCTTTATTTGTGAGCCGCACGTCCACGCCTGCGGCGACCGGAGTTTGTGCAAAAGGTAGAAGTTCAGCTTTTTTCTGAGTAAATTTTTGTGCAACATTACTACTTGCATTATCCTATAATCGTGATATAATAGTATCATAAATAAGAGGTTAGCCACCCGATACGGCTAGGAGATAACTATGGAATTTAATATTTACGGCATGAACATCCGCGGTGAAGTTAACGTTCTCATGTCTCACGTAGATGAAGAACATTTAGTCACTCGCTTAAATGAATATAGAGAGGGAGAGCTGGTCATGACATTCAATCATCGTACCTTGTGGGTATGGGCTGAAAACGCTTCTTGTGGTTGTATGCCGGAAGACATGGTTCGGTTGCAGATGGCCCTGCAACAAGCGGACGAAGCCGGTTATCGCCGTTAATAATAAAAGGGCGGAGAAATCCGCTCTTTTATTTTTTGCGCCGCCCGTCCACGCCTGCGGCGACCGGAGTTCGCATAAATATAGGGATTCAGCATTTTTGTTCGTCGATTCTGAAGGCGCTGAGAGGCTAAGAGAATCCTAAAATTAGTGCTTGACAAATGGTGTAGATGTGGTATAATGGAGTAAATCAAAGGTGGCGACCTACTAAACGCAATGAAAGGAATAAGTTATGAAGTTTGCAAATCTGAAGAATGAGAACCGTGTCATGGTGGAAGAGCTGTTGAAGATTCAAGCTGAAAAGAAAGCTCTGGAAAAGCGTGAAAAAGAACTGAAGAAGGCTTTAGAAAAAGTCTTTGCTGAGAACAGTAATGACGTTCGCACCAATGGCAAGACTAATTTCTTCCTTGTCCAGATCCAAAGAGCGGGCAAGAAAATCCCCGTGGTATTCAAAAAAACCTTTGCGCAAGGTAGCATTGATTACAAAGCACTCTGTGATTATCTGGAAGTCGCTCCTGAAATTCTTGAACGGTTCAGAAGAGATGAAACAGTCAAAACTACAGTGGAAGAAGTAAGTGAAAAACAGCTCGCGAAATACAGCGAAATGTCCAATGCTTAAAATCCCTAAAGGCTAGTCGAAAGGCTAGCCTTTAATACATTTTGTGGGCCGCCCGTCCACGCCTGCGGCGACCGGCGTTTCACCAAGGCAAAGCCAATCGATATTTTTGTATCGAATCGCACTGATTCTCAATGTATCCATGTTTTCCTGTATTCATGTACTATTGTATACAATAATACAAGTATACTCGTATGGGGATGGCTCACTTTAGTACGCTAAAGTGCTAAAGCGAAAGCGACGAACGAGTGATAAAAAATATCATTGTGCAAGTTGCACAATACACGACTGACGCACATTTGTCTGCTACTGGCGGACATCGAGTGATGAAAAATATCATTGTGCAAATTGCACAAATGATACGCACGGCTGTGTGGACACTTTTTGAGTTTTGCAAGTTAAAAATGCAAATCTTGCAAAAAACCAAACTCGGCGTTTTCCGAACTTTTTAACACTTTTTTAGAAAATGACGGAAAACTTGCATTCCGCAAAAACCGGTGTTTTTCCAACTTTTTGAGAAAAATGAGTTAGCATGGACTAACTACACTTTTTGATTTTTTGTTAGAAAACTACCCATTTTAGGGGTAAAACCCCAAAAAAGAACATCCAAAAGTTAATGAAAAAAAGTTGTTGACAAACAAAAGCAACTATGATACTATACTGATGTCAGGTAAATGACTGACACACAAAAACAAAACATTTTGGAGGAACTAAAAAATGACTATTGAAATCAAGCTGTTAGTAACTGAAATTGATCGCAATGACTTCGGGTTTCCCGTTGCGGCTGTTTCCGCTGGCTCTCTCCCTTGGGACTATTACCGTAATACTGATTATACAGCCGTTATTGACGGCAATCGCATGGTGCTATCCCTCCGGGATTTGATTATATCCGAATATGTGTTCGGGTGTGAATTATCGGATTTCCGGTGGAAAGCCAATACAAACCATGTAAAAGTCTGGAATATTGTCCGCAATATATGCGTTAT
Organism: Agathobacter sp.; assembly: GCA_036308285.1. Classification (GTDB taxonomy): domain Bacteria; phylum Bacillota; class Clostridia; order Lachnospirales; family Lachnospiraceae; genus Roseburia. The sequence continues at coordinate 13,979 of JAXJVZ010000345.1, forward strand.
GCGAATGAATCGTATCGCAAAGTACGTCAATAATAAAACATGGTAAAGGGCATACAGCCCTTTACCCCATAATCTAGGAGGTTTAATATGTATTACGGTTTTGAAGACGATGACGCAAGATATGGTTACCGCTATATCGAACCCTTTGATGAAGATAGGGCATATGACGAAAAGCGGGAACATGAACTATTTGGCGATATGGACGATTACGAAGAATAAGGGAAGGGGCATAAGCCCCTTCACTCATGTGCTATAATACAGACAGATAAAAGAAATAACAAAGGAGATAACAACTATGAAAATCGCTATTGCTTACAACAATCTGGAAGCCTTCTGGAATCACTTCGAGCCTAAGGGTCTGAAACTGATGTGCTCCCGTACTCCTGCTTATGCATACGAGTGCATCGTGGCAGGTGAAGAAGAAGTTCTGGCAGAAGCTAAGAACTTTCCCGGAGTTGTGTGCTTCTAAAAAAATCCAAAAGAGGGGTTGTGACAAAACCCCTCTCTCATGGTATAAAAAAAACTAAAAAAGGGGGAACAAACCATGAAACACGTCAAGAGAGAACTTCGCTATATTCGATATCGTATCTGTCGTAGCATCTACTACGCAGACCATTGCCCCAATGATTGCCGAAAGAACTATAGCGACATCGGTAAAAATATCTTGCTTGCTTGCGGTCTGGTTGTTGGCACTCTGGGATTCATGTTTCTGGCTGTGGTGCTTGCATAAAGCACCACAACAATAAAATAATATAAAAGGGGATTATATATATGACTTACAAGACTAACAAAAGAATTAATGTTCGCACCATCCGCAATATCGCAGACAATGGCGGTCTGACTCTCCGGAATGGCAAAATCGTAGAATATAAAACCGGATGGCAAGTAGGTATTAAAGGCATCGAAGTCAAAACCGCTGAAGAAGTATCCCGAATCCTCCATAGTGACCTGGGCCGGAAGGGCAACATTGGAATCTGGTACTCTGGCGGTATCTACTATATCGACGTTAACAAGCGAATCACCACTAAAAAGGATGCACTGACTATTGGCAAATTGATGAATCAGCAAAGTATCTATGGCTGGGCACCCCGAAAAGCGGGTCAGCTGGTCTGGTGCAAATGACAGTCCATCGGGGGAGGACATTCCTCCCCCGAAAAAATTTGTGCAAATTGCCTATTGACAAATCTCATATCGTGTGTTATAATAGAAGCTGAGGCTTTTTATAAGCGTCGGCCCGTTGACGCGCGCTTGCACGCTGCATCGGGCCGAGTTTTCAATACCCGCATTATACACAAAAAATTTGCTCAATCTAGGGCATTTTGCACAAATCGGAAAAAAATCCTAAAAACCTATTGACAAATACAGATCCATGTGTTATACTTAATACATCCAAAAGGAAAGGAAATGAACAAAATGAAAAAATTTAATTCTCACCCCTACGCTAATTGCTGTATCCTTGAGATCGAGGGCGGCATTGCTCTTCAGTCCTACAACACAATCGTTGCTACTATTGAAAATGGTTGGCTGAAAATCAATGGTTTGTATTCCGCTACAACCCGGCGCCACATTGGTTGGTTTGTCAAGGAATACGCTAACATGAGTTATCAGACCGCAAAGCGGCTGTACACTGATAATTACCGGTACAATATCTGGACCGGAGAGGTTGCCGAATAAAAATGGGGATTGAAAAATCCCCATACCCCTTTTAGCCCGATTTGCTTATAATCGGGCTTTTGGCCTGCCGCTGATGGTTGCAGCGGCAGGATCTCGCACAATATAGCAGGTTGCACAATTTTTGGATCGATTTTTTACGCAATATGACGAAAAATATTTTTCCCAAAACGCTTGACAAATGGTGCTCCATGGTGTATACTATGGGTGTAAGGTAAATCAACCCCACATACAGAAAGGAATTTGATTATGAATAAACTGATCCACTTCATCGAAAAGAATATCGACCTCGCCACTAGTGCTCCCGATCGAGTGACCGCACAGAACTGGTACTCCCAGGCTTTTGGTGCTTTGTCCTTCTGGTCATATGAAAACTATGAGCAGTACCCCGAAGCCGAAGCTCTAATGATTGAGCGGTGGAATAATGAATGGCGACCCAAGTTTGAGGAAATTGTCTGGGGGAAGTAATTCCCCCTTGACAAATCCCACTCTATATGCTATAATGATGGTACATCCAAGAGATAGAAAGGAAAATGAAAAATGAAAGCCTATACTAGATTCGATATTCTGAACTGGACTCCCAGTGAACATTTCATCA
>JAXJVZ010000346.1:0-10768 GCA_036308285.1 Agathobacter sp.
CTCCATTAATTTGAAGCTGGCGCCTTCATATCCCGCTTCATCGGTTTCAACAATTCTTGCATACGGTTTGTACTCGTTCTTACTTTCTTCAATTGTGGCATATCCAACCTCCCCAATTGTAAAGTAGGATTCTATCGCCCTATTGTTACATATGTCAGACAAATTGTTTTTCTCAACTTCTTTTATAGCCACATGAAAATTACCGGTTTTATTTTTTTCAAATTCAATTAAACTCTTATGAAAGCTGAAAACCATAGTTGATAATGCACTCAGTAAAGCAACCGCAAGAGTAATTCCGATTATTGTAACTATGGTTCTTTTTTTATTTAACATTAAGTTCTTGTGTACGAATTTCCTAATCAGATTCATTTGATTTTTCCATCCTCTATCATAATTATTCTGTCGGCTTCTCTTGCAAGCTCCATATTATGGGTAATCATAATAATAGTCTGGTTCAGATCTCTGTTGGATTTTTTGAGCAATTCCATGATTTCATTTCCTGATTTGGTATCGAGGTTTCCCGTCGGCTCATCTGCTAAGATGAGTGATGGTCTTGTGATTAATGCTCTTCCTATTGATGTTCTCTGCTGCTGACCTCCTGACAGCTCATTTGGAAGATGAGTTCTTCTCTCTAAAAGCCCAAGATGAATAAGCATCTGGTCCATCTCAGACTTTTCAATCTTTCTCTCGTCAAGCTCTAATGGAAGTGCAATGTTTTCTTCTACATTTAAAATTGGAATCAGATTATAGAACTGATAGATGATTCCAACATGTCTTCTTCTAAAAATTGCAAGTTTATCATCATTTAATGAAAAAATATCGGTGTCATTGATGTACACCTTTCCATCTGTTGGTCTGTCAACACCTCCTATGAGATGAAGTAGTGTTGATTTTCCCGAACCACTTGCTCCTACTATTGCTACGAATTCACCTTTTTCTACACTAAAGCTTACATCATCTAAAGCTTTTACCTCATTTTGTCCCTTTCCATAGATTTTTGATAAATGTTCAACTCTTAAAAGTTCCATGATTGTCTCCTCATACTTTTTTATTTGATAATTTTGTTCATTTGTTTTGTTTGTTTTGTCTGCTTGCTTTCTTTGCTTGTTTTGTCTGTTTGTTTTCTTTGCTTGCTTTCCTTTCTGTTCATACTATAACTCATATTAAGTTACAGGTAGGTTACAAGTTTATTATTTTTCTTTTTTGTAACTAAGTGACATTGCTTCTTATCAGCTACTCTTTTTTTAATTAGGAAGTAAAACTCACTAAAAAATCGAGCTTGATTATTTTATAAATATAAAACCAAGCTCGATTTGATTATTAACTACTTATTTGTTTCTTTGATTAGCCATTGTACCATGCATAACCATCGCGGCCTTTTTGCTTAACTTCATACAATGCTTTGTCAGCTTTCTTTTCTACCTCATCTAAAGAATTCCCCTGTTGGGTAACTTCTACAATGCCTGCACTAAAATGAATTCTGAAGACATTTCCCATATCATCCACCAGAAAGTCAAGCTCTTTTAATCTTCGTCTAAACTCATCTAATTTAGCTTCAACCGCATTTCTGCTATCAAGCTTCTGGATGAGAATAATAAACTCGTCGCCTCCAAATCTTGATACTGTACAGTTCTCACTAAATATCTCACTTGAAATATCTGAGAACTCTTTTAGTACACGGTCACCCATTGCATGACCAAATCCATCATTTACCTGCTTAAAATAGTCAATATCGAAAAAGATTAATGCACCCTTGCCTCCGAGTGAAATGATATTATTCAAATAACTGCTATAGATGGACTCGAAAGCTCTTCTGTTCGCAAGCTTTGTAAGCGGATCATGAATCGACATATATTCAAGCATCTTTTTCTCCTGATTGGCACTTCTGTTTGCAAGAATGAACAGTACAAATAGTGATGCAATCAGCAATGTAATCAATATCATAATTGCCATATTAAACAATCTAAGGTTATTAGATAATGCATCATTAGGAATTCTTACTACAACACTCCAGTCTTTCATAACATCAATATTGACAAAGACCTGAGTGTAAACAGTACCATCCATTTTAAAGAAGACTACTTCTCCATTCTTTCCACTTCTCATTTCGTCTTCCCATTGTGCATATGTCTTATCTCTTACTGTCTCAATCTGCCCATAAAGAAGCTTTGTGTTATTCCAGCTTCCCATAAGAGTTTTGTCTGCTCCAAAGCACATTATGTAATTATTAGAATATGGATTCATAAGATATATTTCCATGTCGTCCTCGAGAACATTACTATTTGCCATATCCTGAATTTCTTCAAGGTAATATGTCATGAATAATTCTCCTGCCCTTTCCCCCTCCTGATAGATTGGAGAAAAGATAGTAAATACCATTTTACCACTAGTAGCCTGTCTGTATGGTGCTGAGAAAAAAACTCCTTCAGACTTCTGCGCCTGTTCCTTAAGACCCCACTTCTCAAATTCAGCATTCTCATTGCCTTTACCATACAAATTATTATCCATATCTAAAAGACCAATACTGTTACAACCCTCTGCACTCAAATTCTCAGACAAACTTAGATACAGTTCATTCCAATCATCAATTTTATCATGCGATAAAATCTCAGCTCTTCCACGTACAGATTCTGTAATATATGTAATAGAATTATTCATTTTTTCAGCGATCAATCCACACATATTATTCGATATTACCAGATCATGCTTGCTGATCATATTATTAAATATCGGAATACTGACAATCAATCCTACTATACAAATCCATAAATAAATACTGATAATTCTTGTATAAGAATTACTCTTTTGATTATTTACTGATTCCATATTAGTTACCCCTATTGTTCTTGATAATTCCAAGAATCTCTTCTGTATTCATGGTTTCTTTGTTAAGAACTGCAACACCTGTATCTATAAATTTAAGTTGTATACTTTCTCCGTTAATAAGTGATATAGCAGATTCAACACCTCTATATCCCATATCATACTGTCTCTGAAGCATGATGGATACATTATATTTGCCGTCATTTACTATTCTTGCAACCTCAGGCGAATAATCAAATCCAACCATTGCAACATCCTGCCTGTCTAATTTCATTATGGCACTTGAAAATCCCATTGAAGATGCATTATCTGTTCCAAATACACCATTTACATGCGGATATTGATTGAAAAAATCTTCGCTCATTTCCACCGCCAGTTCTTCATCACCATCATTACATTTTATCTCATCGAGTATTGTCCATGTTTTTGGTGCATATTTTGCCCAATACTGACAGAAACCAGCCAGTCTCTCATTGATAGTCTGGGATGCTCTCGCGCCTAACTGAATTGCAACATCTACCTCTTCATCCTCTGAATGTCCCTGTTCTTTTAGCATTCTAAGCAGCTCCTTCGCAGCATTCTCCCCTGCAAGTAAATTGTCTGTCATATAACATACATCATAGCTTTCAGAATTGACAATTGTATCCACTATTATTATTGGAATACCTTTTTCATGAACCTTCTCAACTGCCGGCGAAAGTAAAACCGAATTATCAGGACCTAAGATTATCGCATCTGCCCCATTATCTATTGCAAGATCCATATATGCTTCCTGTAATTCCCACTCCGTTTCCAAATTACTGCCTGCGGCATATACATTACAATCCAAATCTACTCCAGCTTGATTTGCTCCTCTTAGAACTACCTCCCAGTAACTACTTTCCATAGATTTAACAATTATGTATATATCTGGTCTGCCTTCCTTGATTTCAGTAATTGGAATAAAGTCCTTGGTTATTTTTATTTCATTTTTATATGGAGTTTTTTTACATGATGTCAATACGAATAGCATCATTAACAGCATAACTGCAACAAGACATTTTCGTATATTTACTATCTTATATTTCATTTTGTATACCCTAATCTATAATATATAGTATAAATAGCCTATTGTTATACCATTATACTAGAATTCTTTAATTACTATCAAGTATTTATCGAGTATTTATTGCTTATTTATTTTATGCTAATCGAGTATTTATTGTATGTTTATCGAGTATTTATTGCGTGCTTATCAAATATATGACAAAAGAGTAGTAGAGTATATCTTTCCTTATAAAAGCAAAACAGCACCAACAAGGGTGCAGCTTTACTATTATAAATATATAATTATTTTTCTATTTTTGGTAAATTAGCTAATGCTTTAGCAATTTCATCATCTGAAGGAATATAATCATTCATCTGTCCATCATTAAATTTCTGATATGCAACCATATCAAAATATCCTGTTCCAGTAAGACCGAATACAATATTCTTCTCCTCACCTGTCTCCTTACACTTTAATGCCTCATCAATTGCAACCTTAATTGCATGACTACTCTCTGGAGCAGGAAGGATTCCTTCAATTCTGGCAAATGTCTGGGCAGCCTTAAATACTTCTGTCTGTTGGACACTTGTAGCTTTTAAATACCCCTGATCATAAAGCTCAGATACAACTGAACTCATTCCATGATAACGAAGTCCGCCTGCATGACTTGCTGAAGGAATAAATCCTGAGCCAAGTGTATACATCTTCGCAAGTGGGCAAACCTTACCTGTATCACAGAAGTCATATGCATATTTTCCTCTTGTAAGACTTGGACATGATGCTGGTTCAACAGCTATTATCTCATAATCTGCCTCACCACGAAGCATCTCTCCTACGAATGGAGATATAAGACCTCCTAAATTGGATCCACCACCAGCACAGCCTATTACCATATCAGCCTTAACACCGTATTTATCAAGTGCTGTCTTTGTCTCTAATCCTATAACCGACTGATGAAGAAGAACCTGGGTAAGTACTGAACCAAGAACATAGCGATATCCTTCCTGCTTCGTTGCAGCCTCTACGGCCTCTGAAATAGCACATCCAAGACTTCCTGTTGTTCCTGGGAACTCTTCATTAATCTTTCTTCCAATCTCTGTTTCCATAGATGGAGATGGTGTAACCTTAGCACCATAAGTTCTCATAACCTCCCTTCTGAAAGGTTTCTGTTCGTACGAACACTTAACCATGTACACCTGACAATCCAAATCAAAATATGAACTTGCCATTGAAAGTGCTGTTCCCCACTGACCAGCACCTGTCTCTGTTGTTACCCCCTTAAGCCCCTGCTTCTTTGCATAATATGCCTGAGCGATTGCAGAATTAAGCTTATGGCTTCCAGATGTATTATTACCTTCGAATTTGTAATAAATATGTGCTGGTGTACCAAGCTTTTCTTCAAGACAGTATGCACGAACCAAAGGTGAAGGTCTGTACATTCTGTAGAAATTTCTAATTTCTTCAGGAATATCAAAATATGCAGTCGTATCATCAAGCTCCTGCTTAGCAAGCTCTGTACAGAAAATCTGTGAAAGCTCATCAAGTGTAACTGGTTCTAATGTAGCAGGATTTAATATAGGTGCAGGCTTTTTCTTCATATCCGCACGTACATTGTACCACTGCTTAGGCATCTCGTTCTCTTCTAAGTAAATCTTGTAAGGTATTTCTCTCATATTACTTGTTCCCCTTTTCCTGTCTCATTTTTATCATAAAATTAAAAACTATAATTGCTTCTCATAACATATAAATGGCTGGTCAAACAACTCACATTCACCTACTATATTGAACTCAATTGCAGCATAAGACTTAATTGCCTTGATGTTATGTTTATTTACAAGAAAATGAATACTCTTATATCCTCTTTCTTTTAACACTGTCATTCCATGTTTTAATAACAGTCTTGCAATGCCCTGGTTCTGATATTCTGGCATTACAGCAAGTCTTGACATCTCCGCCCCTGGCATCAATTCATTACTCCAACATTCAAGTTCTTCAACCTGCTCATCATAATCTATTGATGCAGCAGCTATAATCTGTCCATTATCTCTTATTATAAAAAGACTATCTCTCGATATATCAAACTCTACTTCATTCATAGTCGGATAATGGTCATCCCAGGGACAAAACTCTCTGCCTTTTTGAATATTGTAAAGTGCCAGAATTTCTTCTTTATCCTTTGGCGATGCATTCTCAATTATATAATTCATATTACATACTTTCCATAAAACCTTTTAAGTCTTCAATAAGGTCATCAATATCTATTCCATGAACAGCAGCTGCCTGCTCTAATGTCTCAGCTCTTGCTGATGGACATCCGGTACAATGCATTCCAATACCATTTAATACTCCGGCAAGTTCTGGTGCCTTATCTAATAATTCTCCAATTTTAAGATCTTTATTGATTCTAAACATACTATTCCTTTCCAGTTATCTTATATAAAATTAATGCTAAAACTTATATATCCTTGTCTTTAACAATTATATGTTCTTCTATGCTTCCATCTTCTGAAGAAATGCCCTGGTACGCTCATTGGATGGATTATCAATTACATCTTCAGGCTTTCCTTCCTCCACAATTACTCCGCCATCCATAAAGATAACTCTGTCAGCTACTTTTCTGGCAAAATCTATCTCATGAGTAACAATAATCATAGTCATCTTCTCATCTGCTAACTGACGAAGAAGTTTAAGAATTCCAGCCGTAATTTCAGGGTCTAATGCTGAAGTAGGCTCATCAAAAAACAAAAGCTTGGATTTTAATGCCAGAGCTCTTGCTATTGCAACTCGCTGCTGCTGTCCGCCCGAAAGCTGACATGGATAGAAATCTTCTTTTCCTTCCAATCCAACCTTTGCTAATAATTCTCTTGCCTCCCTGATAACTTCATCCTTATTACGCTTCTGCACTGATACAGGTGCATCTGTTATATTCTTAAGGACATTATAATGTGGAAAGAGATTAAAGTTCTGGAATATTAATCCAAAACGACTCTTGCACTCCTTTATTGTTGCTTTATCAGAATATACTGCTGTACCATTCTCATCCTTACATGCCACCACATCTCCATATTCTAATGAACCTGCATCCATCTTCTCTAACATTGTTGCACAACGAAGTAAAGTAGATTTACCAGATCCTGATGGTCCTAAAATAGCAACAACCTCTCCCTCTTCAACCTTGAGTGAGATATCCTTTAATACTTCTAAATCGTCAAAATTCTTTTTCAAATTGCTAATCTTTAACAAACTCATCTACTTCACCTCCTACTGATAATATGCCATCTTTTTCTCAATATTCTCCATAACCATAGCTACTACAAAGTTAAAAATGTAATAGAATAATCCAGCTATGAATAATGGTAAGAGACTGGCCTCAGCGGATACAATCTGCTTGGCAAGAGTAAACATCTCTGTGTATGCAAGAGCAAATGCTAATGAAGTATCTTTTACCAATGTAATAATTTCGTTTGTTACTGGTGGAATTACACGCTTGGCCATCTGTGGAAATACAATCTTCCAGAAAGTCTGCATACGTGAATATCCTAACACATTGGCAGCCTCATACTGTCCAACTGGAATTCCTTCAATTCCGGCACGGTAAATCTCAGCAAAATATGCTGCATAATTAAGTGAAAATCCAATTATTACTGCATAAAAACGATATCCTGAAGGTGTATCCACACCAAACAAAATATGTGGTCCGAAGAATACCACTAATAACTGCAGCATAAGTGGTGTTCCTCTCAATATAGAAATATAAATCTTTGCAACCCACTGGAATACTTTAAACTTAGACATACGAACCCAGCATACAAGTAATCCTAATGGCATTGAAAAAATAATTGTAAGGAAGAAAATAAGCAGTGTTGAAACCATTCCTCCTGCAAGCTGTTTTGTAACACTGATAAATTTATCCTTAAATGATGTCTTTTCCTTAGTTCCTGCATCCTGTCGATAAGCAGAATCTGTACCTGGCTTACCAAGACAGGCACAATCTGTAAGTCCCCATTTTTCAGTAATCTTGTCATAAGTTCCATCATCTAACATCTCATCGAGGCTTGCCTGTACACTATCTCTAAGCTCTGTATTTCCTAAATTAAATCCAATACCATACTGCTCAGATGACACCTGTTCTTCTAACAGTCTAAACAGATTACCTCTCTTTTCAACTTGGAAATTAGCCACACCAATATCCATACAGATAGCATCTGCTGCACCAGCTTCAAGATTAAGAAACGCACTGTTATAATCACCAACCTGCTGAAGCTCTTTAAAGGATGCACATAAATCCTTATTCTCGTCAGAAGCATCCTCCCCTGTAAATGCCGCAAGAGCTGAAGAATCAGCCTGTACAATTACGATTTTATCCTTCAAATCTGATAATTTCTCAATATCAGAATCATTTCTTACAATTACAACCTGGGAATTATCAATATAAGCCTTTGACCATGTATATAAGGCTTCTCTTCCATTAATGGTAAATCCATTCCAGATACAGTCTATATTGCCAGACGACAATTCCATATCCTTTGAATCCCAATCAATTGGCTGCTTTACAAGCTCCCAACCATTTCTGTCACACACCTCCTGTGCTAAATCCAAATCGTATCCCACATATTCGCCATTGTCGTCCTTATAGCCATATGGAGGAAACTCTGCATCAAACCCCACAACAAATGTATTCTCATTAGTCTTACAACCTGCAAATACACCTGTAAATAAAGCAATAAGCAATAAGCAGATTAATAACCTGCTAAATGATTTTCTTTCTTTCATAGTGTCTCCCTATTTTTTCTTTAGTTTTCGTATGATGACACTTTACTTTGATAATGTGCTGACATACATTCCTATAATAACAAAAAACAAAGAAGTCCACAAGAAACTTTTACCTAAGTTGAAGCTTTTACCTGAGATGAAACTTAAACTCCGGCTTAGCTAAACTCAACAGCATGTTTTCTAGTCCAGATTGGGAACATATTATTCTGACATCGTTCATTCTTTCGTTCTTCAATAGCAATCGTATCAAAAAATGTCTTCCACAAATCTGTAAACTCATCATTTATCTTCTCAGTATCTAACAATCTATTGAATTCTTCATCACTAAGACTTCTCATATAGAAGGATTCATCCTTTGGATGTATAACAGCTTCTCTATGAATATCATCTATTATCATCCAGTGTTCTGATGGCATTCTGTCTTCAAATACTGGTCCTAATGCCACCGCAATTCTACTTTTAGGTTCAAAATGTGCAACATAAATCCCACCACTAACCTTATGGAAACGCATAAACTCCTGAAATCGATTAATTTCTTTTCCAAGTCTCGTTCTAATCTGACGATTCCTCATTATATCTCTGTACTGCACCATATTAAGAGCTTCGGGACCATACGCAAATCCCAGCAGCATGCATCTGTAAATATTATCCAAAACATCTTCTTCATATGCCATGGAAGTATAAACTAAAGCATGATAAAAGTAAGTAGAAATCTTAAGATTAACCGCGTCCATAATCTTGTTAACCTTCTCAATATCCTCATCTACGTGAATGTATTCATCAAACAGACTGTACTGATCTATTGGTTCTAAAAGTAATTTAATATTCTGATGCCCCTTCTTGCTTGACCATGCATCATATATGCATGTAAGCATGGCCTCCCAGGTCGGTTTACATGTATAATACGTCATGCTCTCACCTCCTGTAAGTTAAAATCCGTAAACAGGTTCATCTGTGTACAGCTTACATCCTTACCTTCTATCTGCATAATACTACTTCTCTCAAGGTCAGTAAGCTGATTACGAATAAAACGCTCCTCTATAGGTGTCCTATATAACATCTTTCCGTTACATGTAATGAAATACTGTGCTCTCTTTAATACAATATGCATCTTCTTAAGCATTTCGAAATTCACCCTGCCATAACGACGAGCCGATAATATTTTCTTAACTCCTGTTGGTCCAATTCCCGGAACCCTTAATAAGGTTGCACCTGATGCCGTATTAATCTCAACCGGAAACTGTTCAAGATGATGAATTGCCCAGTTACACTTAGGGTCAAGCTGATTATCAAAAAAAGGATTCTCCTTGGATAAAAGCTCCTCAGCAAAAAATCCATAATAACGCATTAGCCAGTCAGCCTGATATAATCTATGCTCTCTTAAAAGCGGAACTGGTGTACCTATCTGTGGAAGATTATCATCCTCATTCAAAGGAATGTATCCAGAGTAAAAAACCCTCTTCAAATCAAACGCCTGATAAAGATTCTGCGTAGTCCTGATAAGCTCAAGGTCAGTCTCATTTGTAGCGCCAATAATCATCTGTGTACTCTGCCCCGCTGCTGCAAATGGGCGAGAAAGACTTGTATCCCGTCTATCCGCTGGCAGAAGCAGACTACTGCTTTCCCTGACCAGTTTTCTTCCAATATTATCTAAGATGGCATCATTATCCCTCTGGTTATTCTCCTTTTTATTACTCTGGCTATCACTATGATTATTGCTGTAATTATTATTCTGACTATTACTTACATCATAATCGGACATATAACCAGACCTGCCCTCAATTTTCCTACTATCAGTTCCCCATATACTGTGAACCAGATGCTTATTAATGCCCGCTCTCTCCATTCTGGCTGATTTACCAATTGCCATTCTGTGAGTAGCAATGGTTTCTGATATCTGATTCATAGGTCTGATAATATTATTCATATTCTTATTAGGCGCAAGCAGACTCAGACTGTCCTGTGTAGGCAGCTCCATATTAATACTGATACGGTCTGCCAGTAAACCTGCAGAATACAATAATTCGTTCGATGCTCCAGGAATTGCTTTCACATGAATATACCCATTAAATCTGTACTTAGTACGAAGCAGACGAAGAGCCTGGCACATCTTCTCCATCGTATTATTGGGATTCTCCAAAATAC
>JAXJVZ010000347.1:0-22739 GCA_036308285.1 Agathobacter sp.
AGCATTATAACATAGGCAGATTTTATCGTCAAACAATGAACTGCAAAAATAAAAGGAGCCCAAGGCTCCTTTTAACAAAATATTCACTAAATTAATTCTGAAGAAAACGCATACGGTCTTTATCCTTTGCAGACTTTCTGACAGTCTGCTCTACCCTTGACTTATTCATAACGCTTCTTAAGTCATTACCAACAGCAAGCTTGCATGCCTCACAGTATCTACCGGTCTTAATCATGGTACCACATCTCTCACACTCAATTCCTTCCATTGAATTTTCAGAAAATGTGAGCCTTTCTTCACGAACCCACTGGCGGATCTGCTTTGTACTTACCTCACACTCCTTCGAAACCTCCTCAACAGATGAATTAGGATTCTCTCTAAGAAATTCCTTAACTACTACAAACTTTTCATCGAGCAGCTTTTGACAGTTTGGACAAATACGTTCCCTGTTAATTGCATTAAATAACCTTCCACAGTTTTTACAGTTTGATACATCCATTCTACTATGCCTCCTAAAAACCTTGTCCTATGCATATGCTTAGCATAAACACATTGGAAACCCCTGCACCAATTAACGCGCCCGCTACCGCATCTGCTGTGCTGCCAGTAGTATATATATCATCCACCAGCAGAATATAGTCATATTGTACTATAATTTTTTTACACTGAAAAGCATTTTTTAGATTATTTTTCCTTTGAACATCATCCAGTTCCTTCATGGGAGAGGTATCCACAATTCTTCTTACTCCATCCACAATATATGGTATACCCATAATATTTGAGAGCTTTTTACCAAACGCCTCCGCCTGATTGTATCCTCGTTTCTTCTGTTTTCTCTTATACATAGGAACCGAAACAATTGCCTGAATTTTATTTTTCCGTATCCATTTTCCACATCTATTTGCAGCTTCTATCGCAAAAAAGTCTGCATATTCTCTTTTATTATAATATTTAAATCTGTACATGGTGCGTTTTACATCGCCCTTATATACAAAAAGTGCCATTCCATGTTTGAAACTGACCTGCCCGGTTTTTCTACTGCAATCTAAACAATACTCTTTATCTTCTTTTTCCAATGGAGCTCCACAGTGCAGACACGCAGGTTCATTAACCGGTATAAGCTTTTTCTCGCAGCCATCATGTATAAACCTTCTATTTTCCACTGTGTCAATATCTACTATTTTATCGCACACAGGACATCTGGGCGGAAATATGTAATCCCATAACCCCAATATTTTCTCCTCCTTACAAAAATACGCCGAAGGAATTACCCTTCGGCGAAAACCAGAAACGCTCCGGCGTTCTGTATTATCCAAGACGAATTCTGTTTACTACCTCAAGCTCTTCTGCCTTAGCTGCAAACTCTTCTTCTGTCATCTTATCTGTTGTAAATCCAACCTCTCCGTCTACAATACCTTCAATATATGTCACATTCCCAAATACTGACTCGACCTTTGCCTTGTCAGATTTTGTACGTACAAAGAACGCATTTACACTATCCTTATATCCAACAAGCTCAAGCTTATCAGCACTCCAGTTAATATAGATATTTGTATTCTTATGCTTAACCATATCCACTACATCGGCAACTACAGCACTTGCTGTTGGAAGCTTTCCGGCTCCACTTCCATAGAACATAGCATCTCCTAATACGTTACCATGTATGAAGATTCCATTAAACACATCATTTACTCCACATAATGGATGTGTTGAGTCGAGCATATATGGAGCAACCATGCATGTAAAGCTCTTATCAACCTTTCTGCTTGTTGCAAGAAGCTTAATTGAACGATTCATAGCCTTTGCATATTTAATATCAGTTGCAGAAATCTTTGTGATTCCTTCACAGTGAATATCTTCAAAATCTACCTGCTGTCCAGCCACAAGAGATGTAAGGATTGCAATCTTACGACATGGATCATGTCCTTCGATATCTGCTGTAGGATCCTTCTCTGCATATCCCTTGTCCTGGGCATCCTTAAGCACATCGTCAAACTCAGCTCCTTCATCAGCCATCTTTGTGAGCATATAGTTTGTTGTTCCGTTAAGGATTCCTGTAATCTCTTCGATTTCATCAGCTGTAAGACATTTGTTAAGCGGACGGATGATTGGAATACCGCCACCTACACTTGCCTCAAACTGGAAGTTTACATTGTGCTCTCTTGCAATCTTGATAAGCTCAGCACCCTTTGCTGCAACAAGATTCTTGTTAGATGTTGCCACATGCTTATCAGCCTCAAGCATTGCCTTTACGAATGTAAATGCAGGCTCAACACCTCCCATTGTCTCTACTACAACGCCAATTTCAGGATCATCTACAATTGTCTGATAATCATGGATGATTTTATCTTCCATAGGATCACCTGGGAACTCACGAAGGTCAAGTACATATTTAACCTCGATTTCCTCTCCTGATCTCTCTGCAATCTTGTCTTTATTAATTCTTAATACATCTACAACTCCTGATCCGATTGTACCGTAACCCATTACTGCTATCTTCATCTTCTAATCACTCCCTAGCTATAATTTTCACATAATGTATGCCATGTACTGCTTCTATTCCACTAACCATCTCGTCCACATCCCCACTCTCCGGGAAAACATCCACGCTGAGTGTCAACGCAGCAATCCCATTAATAGGAACACTTTGATGAATAGTAAGAATATTTGCCTTACAATCAGCTATTGTCTTTGATACAGTAGACAAAAGCCCCGGTTCGTCATCCATCTGAATAACCATGTTTACCGTTTTTCCATTCGTCCTCTCATGATAAGGATAAATATCATCCTTGTACTTATAAAAAGAACTTCTGCTTATTCCTACTGCTTCAGTTGCTTCCTGCACCGACTCCTTCTTTCCCGAGTCTAAGAGTCGCTTTGCTTCTATTACCTTAAGCAAAACCTCTGGTACAGCTTTTCTCTTAACAACATAGTAGTCAGATTCATCTACCATAATGTACCTCCAATTGCCAGCATGATTTTTCGCACTTCTCATGTCTTTCATGCACCGACAAGTGTCTTTACTCGGAAGAGTTTAACACATAAAAAAGTTAAATGCAACTGTAAATTTATTTTTCTAAAGACAGCCACTTCAAATAACCATTGATAAACTTATCAATATCACCATCCATAACAGCATCAACATTACCGCTCTCCGTATCCGTTCTATGATCTTTTACCATAGTATACGGTTGCATTACATACGAACGAATCTGATTACCCCATCCGATTTCTGATATTTCACCACGGATACCGGCTGCCTTTGCGGCATTTTCTTCCTGCTTTAAAAGGTACAGTTTTGCCTTTAACATCTGCATGGCTTTATCTTTATTCATATGCTGTGAGCGCTCATTCTGACACTGAACTACAATTCCGGATGGGAAGTGTGTAATTCTAATAGCCGATGAGGTCTTGTTAATATGCTGTCCACCGGCTCCGCTTGAGCGGAAGATATCTATTCTAATATCTTCATCCTTGATTTCTACATCAACATCTTCCTCAATGTCCGGCATTACATCGCATGATACAAAAGAAGTCTGTCTTTTGCCCGCCGCATTAAATGGCGAAATTCTAACAAGACGGTGAACACCTTTTTCTGACTTAAGATATCCATATGCATTCTCACCATTTACCTGGAAGGTAATTGATTTTATTCCAGCCTCATCTCCGTCTAATGAATCGAGCACTTCAACAGAAAAGCCTTTCTTGTCAGCCCATCGTGTATACATTCTAAAAAGCATTGCTGCCCAGTCACACGATTCTGTACCACCGGCTCCTGCATGCAAAGACACAATAGCATTATCCCTGTCATACTCTCCCGACAATAAGGTTTTCATTCTTATCGCATCGTAAGTGTCGATAAAATCATCAAGCATTTCCTGGATTTCCGGGATAAGACTTGCATCATTTTCCTCATATCCCATCTCTATCATTGTCTCGATGTCTTCATATTGTGTAGCTAAAGCCGCATAGGTTGAGACATCATCCTTCATGCTCTTTAGCTCCTTCATTTTATTCTGAGAAATCTCCGGATCATCCCAAAAATCCGGTGCCTCCATTTCTCTTTCTAATTCCTGGATTTTCTGTTCTTTATTAGCCAGGTCAAAGTGAATCCCTCACTTCCTGTAGTGGGGACTTGTAGGATAAAAGCTGTCCCTTGAAATTATCAAGTTCTACCACAGTATCACCTCTTTCTTAATTATAATTATATCTGTATTTTTATTTTACTGTATCTTCGTCTGCTTTTGTCTGCGCCTGCGAATAGCTGCTTCAATAATAAAAATAAGAAGCATCATCAGAATTGCACCAGACGTATCAACAAGAACATCGGTAAATTTTCCTGACCGGTCAGCTATAAACAACTGATGTATTTCATCTGTACACGCATACAAAAATGCTATAAGTACAGGAATAATAAATCGAATTTTATTTTTCACCCCAAAACTCAGCAGTGCAAAAAACCACAGCATTGCCATAATAGCATATTCTGTCATATGTGCAAGCTTCCTTACAGGATACTCAATTTTCTCTGCACGTAACCATAATTGTTTTTCACTTACCTTCTCGCCTCTCAAATCGGCTACAGTCTTTACTATTCTATAACTCACCTCACCACTAAGACTCGACGAGTCATCGCCCTCCTGGTTTGAAAAACCAAATATCAGAAACATCCAGCCAATTGCCAAAAATGTAAGAATTCCTCTTGCAAAATAAATCTTTTTCATCAAGTTCCTTATAACTCCTCTTTTAAAACTTCAACAGCCCTTTTCAGCTGATTATCAGTCTCCTGATTATAAACCCCATCTTCCGGAACCTCATACTCGATTTCTATATCTGGTTCAATTCCAACCCCATGTATGTAATTCCCATTTGGAGTGTAGTACTTTGCAATTGTCATCTTAAGTGCATCATCATCTGAAAGCTTAAGAATTTTCTGCACAATTCCTTTTCCATAAGTTGTTGTTCCTATAATCTTTGCGTATCCATGATCTTTAACGGCTCCCGCAAAAATTTCCGAAGCACTGGCGCTATTACCATTAACAAGCACCACCATAGGAAGATCAATGCTCTGCTCATCAGATTTGAACTCTTCACGTTTTCCATATTTATCTTCTGTATAGACAATAAGCCCTTCCGGAAGCAGTTCATCCAGAATCTCCGTCACTGCACTCAGCAATCCTCCCGGATTATCTCTTAAATCAACAACAAAACCTGTCGCCCCCTGCTGCATTAATGCTTTCAGCTGTGTATCAAACTGGGCTGCAGTATTAGTCTGGAATTCAGATATCTGAATATATCCTATTCCATCCTCTAACAATTTTCCCTCAACACTTGGAAGCTCAACATTTCTTCTTTCCACATCAAATTCGAGCGTCTCTTTAGTTGCATCTCTGTAAATCTTTAAATGAACTTTGGTGCCTTCTTCCCCCCTGATATTCTGTACTAACTTTGAAAGTTCCATCGATGTTGCATCAATATCATCGACATATAGTATCACATCATCCTTTAAAAGCCCAGCCTCTTCTGCCGGAGTTCCTGAATACACCTTGCTCACTGTAACTTCCATTGTCTTAGGGTCCTGCCTAAGACCAGCACCTATTCCATAATAAGTTCCGGTTGTCTGTATGTTCATTTCTTCATATTCTTCTTTTGTGTAATAAACCGAATATGGATCACCCAGACCATCTACAAAACCATGAAGTATTCCATTTCTTACTTCTTCAACATCATAATCCTCATAATAATACAGATCCATATACTGCGAAATTTCCGAAACCTTTTCAGCAGTTTTTTTATCAAGAACCTTTACATCTTCTACAGTCTCTTTTCTTCCAAGACCAACTACCAGATACTGGCCTGAGACTCTTGCATATATATTTACCGAAACTACTACCAGTAAAACACTTGCCACTAAGCCCGCAAACGTTCCTATGGCAAAACTTTTCCAGGAAAATTTAGTTCGTTTTTTGGTATTATTCTGCTCGACATTATTTACTTCACTATAATTTTCTTTACCATAATTTTCTTCCACAACCAACAATCCTTTCCCATAATTCATAATCAAAGAATATATCAAAAACGACCATACTTATCCCCAGTATGGCCGTCATTTCCTAAACTTTTAAATGTTTACGTATAGTTATCTTACTTCCCAAAAATCCAATTCCCACTCCCAGAATAAGAGCAACCGGCACAAGTGTATTAAACACCTCTACACTTGGTATAAAATGAATCATTGAGCCGATAACATTAAACTTTATGGCAATATATTCACAAATTTTTCCATACATCACATACAAAAGAACTAACGGAATAAATGCTCCAACAAAACCAATCGCCACACCTTCTACAACGAACGGAGCTCTGACAAGATAATCTGATGCACCAATAAGTTTCATTATTCCAATCTCTTCTTTTCTTACTGAAATACCAACTGTAACCGTGTTACTGATAAGGAATATGGCAACACAAAGAAGAATTGTAATTATTCCTGCTGAAATATAACTTATAAGCTTATTCAGATCAGTTAATGTATTAGCAAGATCCTTAGACTGGTTAACCTTTCGCACTCCATTAAGTGAATTGATATAGTTAACAAGCGAGCTCTGCATCGATACATCATTAAGATACACTTCAAGGTTAGCCGAATTACTTAATGGATTATCACTTCCAAACGACTCTGCCGCCTCCTCATACCCATTAAAATAATCTGCCTGATAGGTCTTCCATGCTTCATCCGCAGAAACATATACTATCTTGCTTACCTCAGCCCTTTTAGAAATATCATTCTGAATTGCAACTATTTCCTCTTCTCCCATTCCTTCATTGAAGAATACAGTTACCGCAACACCTTCTTCAGCGGTCTTAACCATTTCAGAAAAGTTGGTTACTATAATATAGAAAAGGCCAAACATAAATATACATGCTGCCATCGTCGCAACTGACGCAAGCGAGAACATCTTATTACGAAAGACGTTCTTTATTCCCTGATTTATCGAATAAAAAATTGTATTAATCCTCATAATCATCACCTCTCTTAGTGTCACTTACCAGTACACCCTTCTTAATTGTGATGACACGTTTTTTCATAACCTTAACTATCTCAAGATTATGAGTAACTACAATTACCGTAGTCCCCTTCTCATTAATCTCTTCGAGGAGCTTCATTATCTCCCACGCATTATTATTATCGAGGTTACCTGTAGGCTCATCTGCCAGTAAAATGCTTGGCTGATTAACCAGAGCTCTTGCTATTGCAACCCTCTGCTGTTCTCCTCCTGACAGCTCTCTTGGGAATGAGCGGTATTTTGCCGCTAATCCAACCAGTGAAAGCATCTGTGGAGTCTTAACCCTGATTTTGCTGTTTGGTTCCCCTATTACCTTTTGGGCAAATGCAATGTTGTCATACACATTTCTGTCTTTGAGCAGGCGGAAATCCTGAAATACCACGCCGATTTTACGACGGAATTTCGGTATATGCTTCCTGCGTATTTTCTTTAATACAGTTCCATCAATAGTGATAGTCCCTTCCGTAGGTTCAAGCTCTTTTAACAAAAGCTTAATGAGAGTGGACTTCCCCGATCCACTGTCTCCTACAACAAACACAAACTCTCCATCATCAATTTCAAGGTTTACATCGTTAAGAGCAGGTATTCCTGCAGTGTATGCCTTGCTGACATGTTCCAGTTTAATCATACTGTCTCCTTAATAATCCATTGATTCCATATACTTCATGTATTTAACTACCATAAGTGCAATCTTGAAGGTAATGGCATCCTCAAACACCCTAAGGTCAAGCCCTGTACTTTTCTGAAGCTTGTCCAGACGGTAAACGAGGGTATTTCGGTGAATATATAACTGACGGGAGGTTTCAGACACATTAAGGCTGTTCTCAAAGAACTTATTAATAGTTGTAAGAATTTCCTCATCCAAATCGTCAGGTGATTTTCCATCAAATATTTCTTTTATAAACATCTTGCAAAGAGGAATTGGAAGCTGATAAATAAGTCGTCCGATTCCAAGCTGTGAATATGCGATAATATTCTGCTCTTCAAAGAAAATCTTTCCTACATCAAGTGCCATTCGTGCTTCCTTGTAAGAACGGGATACTTCTTTAAGCTCACCCACAATAGTTCCATATGAAATATGTACTGAATTGCCTGCATCTGAGCGGAACAGATTAAGTATTACCTCAGCAGTTTTTCTAAGATCCGCATAAGTCTCATTGTCAGCAAGCTCCTTGACAACAATTATATTCTTCTCATCTACTGCTGTAACGAAATCCTTGGCTTTTCCTCCGAACAGACCTCTTATCCTCTCGATTTCATTGTTATCCTTTTCCCTGTTAGTCTCTATAAGAAAAACTACTCTTCGTACTTCAATATCAATATGAAGCTTCTTTGCTCTATTGTAAATATCAATCAGAAGAAGGTTATCCAGCAAAAGATTCTTAATGAAATTATCCTTATCAAATCTCTCCTTGTATGCTACAAGCAAATTCTGAATCTGGAAACTTGCAATCTTACCTATCATGTAAATTTCTTCTGATTCACCTCTTACAAGTAAAACATACTCAAGCTGTCTCTCATCAAAAACCTTAAAAAACTGGCAACCACCCACCACCTGACTATCTGCAGGTGATTCCACAAAATTCTTTGCAGGCTTTGAATATTCATCTGCTTCAGAAAATGTAGCAGCCAAAACTTTACCCTCTATATCAAACACACATAAGTCTGTTCGTGTGATACCTTTCAATCCGTCTATAGTATTTTGAAGTATCTGATTGGAAATCATAATATGTTCTCCTTATCCCCAAGATTGCATTTTTGCATAAATACTTGTCACTATTTTAATACTTTCTCACAAAAAAATAAAGAGGAAAGTTGTAATTTATACACATTTCCTCTAATTTTCTTTAAAAAAATTGTTCAATTTTACTATATTAGGCATTTTTTGGATATTCCTTGAAACCTTCACCCAAAACTTCCCTCACATCCGACACAATTACAAACGCATTTGGATCAATTTCGCTTACAAGTTCCTCCACTGCAATTATCTCTCTCATTGATACCACACAATAGAGAACACATTTCTCCTCACCCGTGTACATTCCCATTGCATGGATACCTGTTACACCCCTGTCAATATCCACCATAATCCTTTGGGCAATTTCCTCATGTTTATCCGTAATTATATATGCCGCCTTAGAATACCTGAATCCTTCAAGAACAATATCTGTCACCTTTGTTGCAACAAAAATTGCAACCATCGCATACATAGCTGGCCTTATTCCAAACACAAATAATCCTGTAATAACAACTATTCCATCAAGAATCTGCATTATCTGTGCAATAGAGTAATGTTTAATTTTGAGCTGTATTAAAGCTGCAACCATATCAGTTCCACCAGTTGTCGCATGTCCCCTTAATACAAGTCCGATTCCTGCACCGGAGAAAACAGCACCGAAAATTGCGGCAAGAAGAAAATCCCCTTGAGACATATCCATTGTTGGTATAATGTACAACCATACAGATAGAATTCCCGCACCAAAAATTGTTCTGCCGACAAACTTTCTGCCCTTTAATATAAAAGCCAGAATAAATACAGGCGCATTAAGAAAGATATTTGAAAGCCAAATTGGTATTCCATCATCTATTATTCCTTTTGTAACTGACTTGATGACGATAGCCAGACCTGTAAAACCACCTGTTACAAGACCAATTGGTTCAAAGAAACACTGAATAGACACCGCCAGCACCGCAGTTCCTAAAATGATATACAAATAGGCAAACAGTCTCTCATGTTTTCTACCCACCATAATTAATTATCAACTTCCTTCTCTTCGTAATCATTTATATGTTTTGCAAGTCTGCGCACTTTTATGTATCTGTTAATTAATTGTCTTATACCCTTTTTATTTGCATTAAGTCCATTGCCTGAAACACCATACCACAAGTCTGCCGAAATCTTATCCCTGTTTTCGAACAGAAAATGTTCTCTCATTGGTGATGTAAGTACAGCAAGCACCATATTGGCAGCTGCCGAATTAATCTCATTAACCACCGACTCGTATTCACCGTTACAGCTTTCCAAATCACTTTGTCCAACTATCTTAAGCTCTGTATATTTTTGTTCCAGAAATTCCCTCACCTGCTCAACCTGTGCTGCTGTTTCCCCCAGAATAAAAACAGTTTTATTTTTACGCTCAGTTTTTCTTAGCATATCATTAATCTGATAATGAGTATAAATTTCATGCTTTCTCTGTATATTTGTAACTAAAGACTCACCAGCCACTTCCAGAATCTCTGCTTCCGTAATTATAGTCATATCCGAATCTTCAATTACAGCCTTTACTTTATCATCTTCTCCAGCAAGCATGACTGTATCCATATCAACCTCCTGAACTACCACGAAAGGTTTCTCAGATATCATCTTGCTTATCTTTAATCCCGATTCACGGACTGTATAATTATCTAATTCAATCCCTGCAATATTTATCTTCTTCATCATATTCAATGTAGTATATCAAAATACTTTACTTTTGGCAATTCTTTTATTTGTTTCCATTTTCTGACAATTTGTGACAAATTTTAATACTTTTTTACATTTAAAAAGTCAATATTTAGTGCGAAATATATCTAAAATAGTACAAGTTTATTAACTTTTAACAAAACAATAGTTCGATAAAATCATGATTTACATTGTGGATAACGTGTATAACTCGGTGTATAACTTGATTTTAAGCATTTTTTCACAGCTATTTTGTGGATAAAAATTGTATTTCTTCATGGTCACGCCCTTTTCCTGTGTGACATCGTTATATTTTTTGTGCACTTTGCCACTGGCTTATAGGATGCACCTTTGCCCCCCTCATGAAACTATATTGAGCTGGTAACTATCCATAGGTTGTCATCTCCAATAAACACAAAAACCCTCGCCCAAAGGCGAGGGAAATAATTCTCTTAGTCTAGTCGAAAATACGACGAACTGTTATGATGTTCTTGTAGTATGCATTTGAGTACTTAATTCCCGTTGCAGGAGTACTAGCATTAACAATAGTTCCGTCTCCTACGTAGATTCCTACATGTCCGCTGTAACATACAATATCTCCAGCTTTCATTTCATCCTGGCTTACTTCGTATCCGCAGCTTCTCATAGCTGATGAGCTGTGTGGAAGACTTACACCAAAAGCATTATATACTGACATAACATATCCTGAACAGTCAGTACCATTTGTTAAGCTTGATCCACCATATACATATGGGTTACCAACAAACTGACAAGCATAATCCACTACAGCCTGTCCACTTGTTCCGCTTGGAGCACTGTATGATTTACTTGAGCTCGAACTACTTGATGAAGAGCTTCCACTGCTAGATGAGCTTGATGAATTTCTAGCCGAACGTCTTGCTGCTTCTTCTGCTGCCTGTCTCTCAGCTTCCTGTCTTGCCGCCTCTTCTGCAGCAAGTCTTGCCTGCTCTTCTTCCTTAGATTCAGCATAAGTGTATACAGTCTCAACACTTACGAATTCTGCCGATACATATCCTGTACCTGAGTTAGTTGATACTCCAACCCATCCTTCAATGCTCTCATCAACAACTGAAAGCTTATTTCCTGTTCCAACCTGAACAACGATTCCGGCATCTGTTGATGCACTTTCTCTAACATTAAGAGTCTCTGTATTAACAGTAGCAATTCTTGCACTTGCTGCCTTAACTAAAGCCTCGTCTCCAACTACTACGAAGTCTGCTGATACATATCCTGTAACATTTCCAGACTGAATCTTATACCAGCCCTCTAATGTCTCAAGAACTGTAGCAGAATTATTATTGTAAAGCTTTCCAACATAATCACTCTCAGCATTAGCCTCAGCTCTTACATAAACAAAATCGTTAACCTGTGCAATAGCGATATCTTCGTATTCAGACTTGACAACCTCTGCCCCATTATCAGTCACTTCTGTCTGAACGCTAACTGTCTCATCGATCTTAAGTTTCTCCGAAAGAAATCTTGTAACTCCCGCTGATGGAAGGTTAAATGTTGAAACTATATTAGAAGTATAGCTTGTAACTCCTGCTGTAGCTGCTGTAGCTGTTGAAGCAGCTGCCGACTCTGAAGCAGTTCCCATAACTGCTGCACATGCTAACATACAAGCCATAATTTTCATTGCTCTCTTTTTCATTTGAATAAACCTCCGGACAAGTAACAAATCTCTCCTAATTTGTTACTAAATATTACAAAATTATTACATTTATTACTTTGCCATTATAACATCGGCATATTTATAAGTCAACTACTAATTCTAGTGGTATTTTATGACAAAATATTGCAAAAATCACAATGATATGTTAACATATTAGTACTTAAAGACCAATTTAATAAAGGATGGTGATGTTATGGAAATAGGTGCAATTAATTCAGCACTCAGTGCAGTAACTACTTCAAAGCCTGGCTCAGTGGCAGCCGAGACAAGTATGGCAATGCTCAATAATACATTGGATATTAACAACGCCATGGGTCAGAGCATGATTAAAATGATGGAGAATTCTGTCAACCCTGCAGTTGGTGGTAATTTTGACATGTCAGTATAAAGCATAAAATATAAGCCGATTCGTTTTATTACAGAAGTAATATTTCGAATCGACTTTTTTATTGTAACAATTCAAAGATTGCCTTTATTTTGTAGCAATTGCCTCAACCTCAAGCATAACATCCTTAGGAAGTCTTGCAACCTCTACACAGCTTCTTGCCGGATAAGGCGCATTGAAAAACTGTGCATATACTTCGTTGATTGCCGCAAAGTCATTCATTTCCTTAATAAATACTGTTGTCTTAACTACATTATCTGTGCTTGTGCCTGCTGCCTCAAGAAGATTAGAAAGATTTGCAAACGCCTGCTTTGCCTGCTCTACTGAACCCTCTGGAATATTTCCAGTTGCAGGATCTACAGGAATAACTCCTGATGTGTAAACCATTCCGTTAACCTCAATAGCCTGCGAATATGGTCCGATTGCTGCTGGTGCCTTGTCTGTACTGATCACATTTTTCATAATTTTATATCCTTTCCTTCTTATATTATTAATAATATTTCTACTTTTCCAATTTACAGTTTCTTTTACCTGCTATTTTATACTTAAACTTTTATTTCATATTCAACCGTTTTTCATAAGTAAGCTTTTATTCCTGCCTCAGTCTGATTTTTCCATCAGACAGGTCGACTTTTCTTTCTTTATACAAATGCCCTACCGCTCTCTTGAATGCATTCTTGCTAAGTCCGGTTTCTCTCTTTATAACCTCAGGACTTGCCTTCTCCGAAAAAGGAAGAACACCTGCATACGAATCAAGAAGCTCTAAAATCTTCTCAGAATCGCTATCCATCTGGATATATGCCTTCTCTCTTAAAGTAAGATCAATTTTACCATCCTCTTTGATATCTGTAACCTTGGCATCAATTATATCTCCAATTCTAAGAAAGCTGCTATCCTCATGCCTTGGAATTCTTGCCGAATACTTGTCATCCACAGCAACAAAGGTTCCAAAATTATCACTGAACTCGTACACCCTTCCTGTCACCATATCATCTTTCTTATAAGGAGAGTCTTTTTGCAGTAAATCATATAAGCCTTTCATGCTTGCGCAAAGTCTGCTGCTTTTATCTATATATAATGTAACCAGAATTTCATCGCCTTCATGCACCCTTCCAAGCATCTGCTTATATGGAAGGAAAAGGTCCTTCTCAAGTCCCCAGTCCAGAAACGCTCCGATTTTCCCTATTTCCTTTACAGTAAGTGGTGCATATCCGCCTAAAGTAAGCTTTGGTTCATTTGTTGTCGCTATAAGCCTGTCCTTTGAATCCTTATATAGGAAAACCTTAAGTTTATCTCCTATACGTATTCCTTCCGGCACCTGCTTAGAAGGAAGTAAAACCTTCTCATCTGAGTTTCCTGATGGTGCAAGATAAATTCCAAAATCTACTTTCTTTATTACATTAAGTTCCTGATATTCGCCTAATCTCATAATGTCCTTTCTCTTTTCTAATAGTTATTCCGTACTACTGTGCCAAAAATTTCACAATGGCAAAAGCTTTTCCATCCTCCGCCACCAAAGCTACTGTTATGCAATCCTCCTCCACCGTAACACGAGGAATCAGCATATCTCCTTCTACAGCCGCTTTCTTATATTCTACACGAAGCTGGCCAATATTAAAATCCTTAGGCACATATTTCATTGCCACCTGGACATATTTACTGTTATTCATATGCTGGTTTGTGTCTATAAAATAAGAAGGAACCGTTAATCCGGCGCACTCTTCATATTCTGCCGGGAGTTTTATCTTCCGTTCCCCACATTCCATCTCTAATGCCGGCTCATACTCATACTTATTTGCCACTTCATCCGGGATTCTCGTCGGGCGTCCTGTTTTTAAATCAATAAATACCCATATAGAATTAGCGTATGCAAGCACTTTACCGTCTGAATCTTTCATCAGGAAATTCCTATATCCGTAAAAGCCTCTCATCTCGTACGGCCATGTACATACAGTTACCGTCTCCATAAGCCCAGGCATTCTGTTAAAACATATCTGCCATGATGATAATACCCATGCATGCTTATTATCCTTCAAAAAATCAACACCTGCTGTACACACCTCGGAATGGAACACACTACAATCCTGAAAATAATCAAGTAGTGATATGAGAGAAAGTTTTCCCTCGTAATCACATTCACTGTATCTTATTTTACTATCAAAACTATACATACATCCTCCTGATTCACTGTCTGCAAATTTCAAGTCTTTACAGCCATTCGAAATACCCTACACCATAAAAAAGTCACACTATTATGGAATACAACATCCAGAATGTCCCTCTATCAAAAATAGAAGCACCACGTTATACGTGATGCTTCTCTAGCTGGCCCACAAGGATTCGAACCTTGAACTGACGGAGTCAGAGTCCGTTGCCTTACCATTTGGCGATGGGCCAATTTTCTTGAACATGTGATATTATACCTTGAGTTCCAATCCCATGTCAAGCTAAAATTTGCCCCTGAATTCATCTGATTACTGCTAATTGTTAATCATCTGGAAAATTCTATAACGCAATGTTGTTATTGCTACGAAATGCGTGTGTTTAATCATTCTCCATACGCCACTTTATGCATCTCTCAAGATACTCAACATATTCCGGGTTTTTGCACATACCTTTTCCAGGAGTATCTGAAATCTTTGCAACCTCCATTCCATTGCAGGCAGTTGTTTTCATTACGATATTGAGTGCAGGAACGCAGGTATCATTTGATATAAATGTTCCAATTCCAAATGCGACATTAATTCTATCCTTAAAATATGCATTAAGCTTGCTTGCCTTTTCAAAATCAAGGCTGTCACTAAATAATAGCTGTTTTGTCTTCGGATTAATTCCAAGGCTTTCATAGTGAGCAATCATCTTGTCTCCCCACTCATATGGATCGCCACTGTCATGACGTACTCCAGAGAAAAGTGTTGCATATGTAAGCTGGAAATCTTTTAAGAAGCAGTCTGTTGTGATTGCATCTGTAAGTGCAATTCCGTTAAGAATTCCATACTCTTTTGTCCATGCATCCATTGCGTACCAGTTAGAGTATGCCGGGTTGTGCTTGTGATTTCCCTGTCCCACACACATAATCCACTCGTGCGCCATTGTACCTACAGGTGTTACTCCGTATTTTTTTGCAAGATATACATTTGATGTTCCTACACAGTTTGAACCTTTAAACTCTTTACTGCTGCCACAAAGCTTTTTAACTGCAAGCTCCTGTGCCTCTGCGGAAAGTCTTCTTCTGAGTCCAAACTCACTGAAATTACCCATTGCAAATTCGCCTGTTATAAGCTTGCTAACTTTTTCATCAAGGCGTTCTTTGTATGATTCTAAGAGCTCATCATAATTATAGTTCATTCTGAAATATACTTCGTTTACAATGGCTAGTGTCGGAATCTCATACATTGAAGTATTAAGCCATGAACCCTTTGCTTCTATTGAAAGGCCACACTCTGCATCTGTTGTTATCTCAAAGTCCTCATATCTTGGCTGCCAGATTCTTAGGAAATCAACATATGAGCCCTTAATCCACTTGATGTTCTCCAGGTAATCAAGTTCATCTTCTGTAAATCTAAGCTTACAGTACTCCTGAATCTGATGCTTAATCTCCTCGACCATCTCCTCAGTAAAATATACATCTTTGTTTCTGCACTTAAATGTCCAGGTTGTCTTATATGATGTAAATTTATTGTAAATGCATTGTCCCATGCTGAATTTGTACATATCTGTCTCTAAAAGACTTGAAATAATTGGTTTTAACATTTTCATTCCTCTTTTCTATATTATATCCACCTGAATTGTCTTCATTGCTTCTATTGCTGTCTTGTGTGTATCCGGCGTTACACATGCGCAGGCATTCTCAATTACGCACACCCTCTCTTCCGGACAGAAAGTCTTTGCCATAACTACATTGCTGAGTACACAGATACCTGTGCAAAAACCTGTAAAATGAATTTCTATTTCTTCTGCCTGATTTTCTTTTTTATCTTCTTCTACAGCAGCCTTAACTGCATTTCCAAAATCAAGACTTCCAAAGGTTGGCTTCTTAACTAACTTCACCTGTTTGTCTATATAATTTTTCTCGACAGCTGCTGCGATATCTGCGTTAAGCTCATAGCCTTCGCTTCCTTCCTGACCGTGTAATACTGGAAGTCTGCGTCCTTCCTGAGTATTAAGATAGTTATTTGTATGTGTATCCTTTGTAATAAATATTCTTGAATACTCTCCACTGTTTACTGCATCCACAATATTTGGCACCGCCTTCACACATTCTTCGTTTCCAAGTGCCCCTGTTACAAATTCATTCTGTGCGTCTGTTATTACAAGATATTTCTTCATATGCGATTCCCCTTTCACAATTCATTTTAATTTTTCATGCAGTTCTTTTTGCAATCCACTTTTTATATATCACTTTCCGAAAGTAATATTTAACTTATGCCTTATACCTTGTACTCATATAGCCTTGACATTCTCTTTGTTGTTATCGTCTTTCCCTTCTCTGCCAATTCAGTTACATTGCCTTCAATTTTCTCTCTGAAATTCGCCTTGTAAAGAGGCTTTCCTAATATCACTTCATATACCTTCTGCAAATCCGGTAATGTGAATTTTTCCGGAACAAGGTTAAAAGCAACATCTGTATACATTACTTTGTTTCTTATTCTGTTAAGTCCTTCAAGAATAATCTCTGCATGGTCACATGCAAGTGCATCCTCACTTACAAGCTCCGGAACAAGATTTTTTATCCTGATTCTTCCATTTACAAATTCCTTTGCATTAAGCTTATAATCTAAAACTATTCCCTTTTGTGAATTCGACAGTTTTAATCTTTCATCTGTAAATTCTATATCGAACCATAGTGCATCAGCAGCGTCGTCTCCTGCTACAGCCTCAACCTCCTCTCCATAAGGAAGAAGTGCCGCATAAGCGATGTCAATAACTCTCATTCTCGGGTCTCTGTCAGGCTGGCTCATTGTGTATATCTGTTCTAAATATACTCCTGTAATTCCGGTCTCCTCCTTAAGCTCCCTGCAGGCTGCATGATATGCCGATTCATCAATATCTACAAAGCCTCCGGCAAGTGCCCAATGCTCTATGAATGGATGATTTTTTCTCTGAATAAGCAAAATCTGCATCCCATCTAATTCAGGCTTCATTCTCAGCACCATCATATCAACTGTTACAGATGGTCTTTCATAATCCCCCGGATTATATGCCGCTAAGAATTCTGCTTCTGTAAGCCCATCAGCATTTCTTTTTTCTTTGTTATTTCCCATTTTATTAACTCTCCTAATACGTTTTGTTTAATAGCTGTTCTGTAATTTTTTGTGCTTGCATCGCTATTATATTATGGTAAAGCAGTTTTCGCTCGGTAGTTATTTACTACTTTATAAAAGTATAATAGTAATATTTTACTACTTTGTCAAGGTTTTTTTACATTTCAGAAAAAAAGTATTTCTTTATCTCTTAAAGCGTAATAAGTTTCAT
This sequence comes from Agathobacter sp., assembly GCA_036308285.1. GTDB lineage: Bacteria > Bacillota > Clostridia > Lachnospirales > Lachnospiraceae > Roseburia. The sequence goes on from JAXJVZ010000347.1 coordinate 18,063, forward strand.
CCTTCCACTCAAGCACAGCCTGTCCGTTCGTCTGCTCAGTTATGGCTTTTTCGACTGTCTCCTTTTCCTCTATTGGAATCATTGCCTTAACAATAACATCTGCGCCATACTCTGTATCAATTACATTTATTCCCTGTTGTGCAAAAAGATACTGGAGCTTTCCAATTCCTGTGTAATCTGTGTGGATGTGAAGTTCGATTCCTAAACGCTTTTCAATTATCACACTGCCGGCAAGACCTTCCTGTGTTGCCTTCTGATATGCGCGGACAAGTCCACCTGTGCCAAGCAATACTCCTCCAAAATATCTTGTTACAACAACTGCCGTATTATGTATTCCTTCTCTAAGCAATACGTCAAGCATTGGTCTGCCTGCTGTACCTGCCGGTTCCCCATCATCCGAGCATCTTGTAAGCTCCTGTCTGCTTCCTATTACAAAGGCGCTGCAGTTATGTCTTGCATCCCAATATTTTTTCTTCATTTCATTAATAAATGCAACCGCTTCCTCTTCTGTCTCAACGGGTCTGACAGTTGCAATAAAACGAGACTTCTTTTCGACGATTTCTCCTTCGCCGCCTTCGTATACTATTTTACATACATTATTTTCGCTCATTTTTACACCTCACTTTCAACATTATAGCATTTAATTGCCAAGAATTACACATTTTGTTATAATGGGAATAAGTGTAACCATTTATAAAGGAGGCCAATTTATGAATTATGGCAAAAATAAGGTCAAGCGTCTGACTAAAAGTAATGACCCAAAAGGCATTAAAATTCGCAATAAATTCAGCGTTGTCTTTTGTAAGGTTTTACTTGTATCAATAGTTATACTTGGACTATTTGGTTTAAGTTCTGTACTCGGTATCATGAAGGGTATTATTGATTCCGCGCCGGACATATCAGAGATTGACGTAACACCAACTGGTTATCAGACCACAGTTTATGCTAATGATGAAACTACAGAGATTGCCACTCTCGTTGCATCTGGCTCCAATAGAAAATATGTTACTATTGACGAGATGCCAAAGCACTTGCAGCATGCATTTGTAGCAATAGAGGACGAGCGATTCTACGAACATAATGGAATAGATCCGCAGGGAATCATAAGAGCCGCATTTTCTGGACTTGCAAATGGATTCCACTTTGACCAGGGTGCTTCAACAATTACACAGCAGCTCATTAAGAACAATGTTCTTACAACCTGGACAAGCGAATCTTCATTTATTGAAAAAGTTCAAAGAAAAATTCAGGAACAGTATCTTGCTCTTGCCCTTGAGAAAAAAGTTCAGAACAAAGACTGGATTCTTGAAAACTATATGAACTCAATCAACCTTGGTTCCAATACACTTGGTGTCCAGGCTGCTTCTACCAGATACTTTGGTAAGGATGTTTCAGAGCTTACGCTTTCAGAAAGCGCTGTTATCGCATCCATAACTCAGAACCCAACACGTTATAATCCTATTACACGCCCGGAAGACAATGCCAAAAGACGTGAAAAGGTTCTTAAGGACATGCTAAGACAGGATTACATTACCCAGGAAGAGTACGACGAAGCTCTTGCAGATGACGTGTATTCACGCATCGCTGAGCACAATCTTACAGCAACCAGCAATGTTAACTCTTATTATGTTGATGCTCTTATTGATAACGTATTTGATGATTTGATTGATGCTGGTTATTCTGAGACAGAAGCTTATAAACTTATATATCAGGGTGGACTTCAGATTTTCTCTAATCAGGATTTACAGATACAGGCAATCTGCGATGAAGAAGCTAATAACACAGATAATTATCCTGGCGCTACAGAATATTCCTTCCAGCTTGCATTCCAGATTAAAAGGGCTGATGGAACAATTGAAAACTTTTCAAATCAGACAATGCTTTCTTATTATAAAAAAGCTACAGGTAATAACGATTACTCTATTAATTATTCTTCTGAAGAAAAATGTTATGAAGCCATCGCAGCTTATGAACAGGAAATGCTTGGTAATGGAGATACAATTGTAGAAGGTTCTGAATCTATCAACATTACTTTAGAGCCGGAGGTTGCTCTTACAGTCATCGATCAGTCGACTGGTGCCGTTAAAGCAATTGTCGGCGGACGTGGTGAGAAGAGTGGAAACAGAACCTGGAACCGTGCAACAGATACATGCAGACAGCCTGGTTCTACATTCAAGATTATTGGATGCTTCGCACCTGCACTTGACGGCGGCGGACTTACTCTTGCATCAGTACAGGATGATGCTCCTTTTACAGTAGGTTCTAAAACCTTCCACAACTATGACAACAGTTACAGAGGTTTTACGAATATCAGAACTGCAATAACCTACTCTATTAACATTGTAACTGTTAAGACCCTCCAGCAGATAGGTGCTGATTTAGCATATGCATACGCTGAGGATTTTGGTATTACAACTCTTACAGAGGAAGACAAAAACCTTTCTCTTGCCCTCGGTGGACTTACAAAGGGTGTTACTAATTTAGAGCTTACAGGAGCTTATGCAACAATCGCAAATAAAGGTCAGTATCTTGAACCTAAATTCTACAGCAGAGTTCTTGATCACGATGGTAATGTCCTTTTAGACATGACTACAACACAGGAATCAAGACAAGTTATAACAGAACAGAATGCATGGCTTCTTACAGATGCAATGAAGGATGTTATGACAAGTGGTACAGGAACACGAGCATACTTTGGTGGCTCAATGGCACAGGCTGGTAAATCAGGTACTACAACAAGCAACCGTGATGCTCTCTGGGCTGGATACACACCATATTACACATGTGTTGTATGGGGCGGATATGATGATAACTCAAAACAGAGCGGAAGCAAAACATCTTACCCAAAGAACATATGGAGAAATGTAATGAAGCGCATACACGAGGGTCTTGAATACCGAGACTTCCCAATGCCTAGCGGAATCACAAGTGCTACTGTATGTAAAAAATCAGGTCTTCTTGGACTTGAAGATGTATGTGCACTTGACCCAAGAGGCTCAATGCTTTATTCAGAATATTTCTCTAGTGGTTCCGTTCCTTCGCAAACCTGTGACCATCACGTAGCTCTTGATGTATGTGCAGAAAGTGGAATGATAGCCGGAATATACTGTCCAAACATTACAAAATCTGTATTCATTGTTAATGGAACACCTGGAACCCAGGATGGTGATATTCTGTATAATGAGCAATTGCTTAACAATGTATGTACTCTACACGATGCTAATTCGTTAGTTTTACCTGGTGACGGCACAACAGATCCTAATAATCCAACTGATCCGAGCAGCACAACGCCACCTGACACAACTCCCCCGAATGGTTCAACCACCACCGGAGACCACAGCTCAGCCGAAAGTAGTTCCCAATCCGGAGGCAACAACCAAGCCGGAGGCAACAACCAAGCTAACGGTAACAGCCAAGCTAACGGTAACAACCACGCTAGCGGTAACAACTAGATCCAGCAACAACTAGGCCGGAGGCAACAACACAACCGACAACAACCAGACCGGAGGCAACAACACGCCGACAACAACTACGCCGGAAGCAACAACTAAACTGGGCGCAGCCTTAGACTAGAAACTCAGCCTTATTAATAAAAACGCTTTATGACTATGTATCAAATCACGCAGTCACGAAGCGTTTTTTCATTGAAACATTACATCTTTTTCAAGTAAATTTCCTAGCGAACTTCCACTATTCATCCCATGTCAGTTAACCACCTCTTAATATTGCTTTTTCTCTTTTCAAACCGTAATTTAATTTCTTTTTCTCTCTTTCTTCGCCACTTTTCTACTCCATTTACCCCCCTGCTTTTATTTTTCCCGCTCCAAACCGTAATTCCTTTTCCTCTTCTTCATTTTTTGGCTGCTTTTCTCCCCTGTTTACCTTCCTGCTTCTCTTTTTCCCATTTCTGACCGTAATGTTCCCAATTCAATTTCTTCAAAAAACTCCACCCTTATAAATCCACCCTCCTCCATTCTTCACTCGGTACGTCCTCTTTTTCCTACTCTCGGTACATCCTCTTTTTCCTACTCTCGTCGCATCCTCTTTTCCTACTCTCGGCGCATCCTCTTTTTCCTACTCGGCGCATCCTCTTTTTCCTACTCGGCGCATCCTCTTTTCCTACTCTCGGTGCATCCTCTCTTTCCTCCCCTCGCCGCATCCTCTCTTTCCTCCCCTCGGTGCATCCTCTCTTTCCTCCCCTCGGTGCATCCTCTCTTTCCTCCCCTCGGTGCTTGACGATAGACTGCTCAATGACTGGCGTAAGCGGATGGATAAAGCGGTGGTGTTTACATATACGATTGTAGACCGTCACACAACGTCGGTACTTAATGAGCACAATGGCTTCAGACATTGCGCGAATTTAGTTCCGATACGTTGTGTCCGAGCGAGAGCGCGTCTACAATCGTATATGTAAACACCACCGCTTTATCCATCCGCTTACGCCAGTCATTGAGCTGTCTATCATCAAGCACCGAGCCATTACCTCAGAATGCACCGAGCCATCAACAACAAAAAAGCTTAGCCGAAGCTAAGCCTTTTTGTTGTTGATGTATTATGTTACTCAGGGGATTAGATTTTGCTACCCTTAGGGGATAGCCGAAGCTTATTCTACATCCTGAAGTGCTGCGATTCCTTCCTCGCCAGTTCTAACCTTTACACCCTGAGCCACATCGTAAA